>CBDUCT010000176.1:0-7577 GCA_965365715.1 uncultured Cyclobacteriaceae bacterium
AGAGTTCGTATTCAGGACCTTAACCCATGATTATGGTGAAAAAACGGTACTCGGACAAACGGGTAATTTTGAAGGGGATGATGTGCTTGATATCATACTGAAGCAGAAACAGACGGCCAAATTCATTGTAGAAAAGATCTATACCTTTTTTGTAAATGAAGAAGTGGACAAATACAAGGTGGAGGCATTGGCAGAGAAATTCTACGATTCGGACTATGATATCACCAGTTTACTGAAAGAGATATTTACTTCTGAGTGGTTTTATTACCAGGAGAATATAGGCATTAAAATTAAAAGCCCTGTTGAACTTATTGCCTCAAGCATGCATATGTTTAAAATAGATTTTGAGAACATTGAGGCTCTGGTAGGGATACAGAAACTCCTGGGTCAGATTCTTTTCAGGCCGCCGAATGTGGCAGGATGGCCTTCAGGATCTGAGTGGATAGATGCTTCAACCTTAATTCTCCGGTTGCGGTTGGTAGAGGTGGCTATGGCATCTGCCAGGCTGAACAGGTTTTTACTACAAGATGTGGATGAAGATAATCCCATGACCAACCGATTGAAAAAATTACGGGCAACATTTGATTGGAATTCCTACAGCCAGCAGTTCAATACAATTCCATTTGACAGAATCGAAAATACATTGATCGTATATCTGTTACAAGGATCTATTTCGCAAAAAAAGTCCCGGCTTTTAGTGGTTGATAAATACAGCCCGGTTGATGAAAGACTCTTTTCAATCACAGCGAGAGTAAGCAAACTCCCGGAATTTCAAATGTGTTAAAGGATAATGATCATGACGAATAGAAGAACTTTCCTTAAAAAAAGCGCAGTTATTGCATCAAGTTCAATATTAGTGCCCCGTTTCTTAACAGCGGCGGAAGAGAACATGATCAGCGATTATCAGGGAAAAAAGCTGGTGGTCGTTCAATTGAATGGAGGAAATGATGGATTAAATACATTCATCCCCTATAGAAATGATATATATTACCAGATGCGCCCAGGCATTGGAATTGATCCAAACCAGGTTATACAGGTAACGGATGAATTGGGCATGAATGCCGGATTGAGTGCTCTACAACCTTTATATGATAATGGTGAACTTGTAATTATTAACAATGTGGGATATCCCAATCCGGACCGCTCACATTTCCGTTCCATGGATATCTGGCAATCTGCCAGTGATTCTCATGTTTATTTGAAAACAGGATGGCTTGGGCGTATGCTGGATGCTTGCTGTTCTCCGGATGCAGGACCTTATTTCGGTGTTGAGTCCAGTGAGATGCTCAGTCTTGCACTCAAAGGGTACAGAATGAAGGGAATGGCCATCGAAGACATTAACCGCTTAAACAAATTTGCAAAAGATCCATTTCTGAATGAAATTGGTACAGTTCACTATAACCAGGGGGATACGCTGGATTATTTGTATAAAACCCTGAATGATACAAAGAAGTCTGTAGCTTATTTAAAGGAAAAGGCTGATCTGTATACATCATCAATATCATATCCGCAGAATGAACTGGCGGAAAATCTGAGTGGAATAGCTCAACTGATAAATGCTGGTGCAGAAACAAAGGTATATTATGCTTCAATATCCGGATTTGACACACATATAAATCAGGTAGTTCAGCAGAATAAACTTTTAGAAAAGGTTTCAGAAAC
This sequence comes from uncultured Cyclobacteriaceae bacterium, assembly GCA_965365715.1. Lineage (GTDB taxonomy): Bacteria > Bacteroidota > Bacteroidia > Cytophagales > Cyclobacteriaceae > JAGTVG01. Next base: position 1,663 of record CBDUCT010000176.1, read on the forward strand.
CCTGGCTTCTTTTATTGAAGATCTGAGGAAAGGTGGTCAGTTGGATTCCACAATGGTATTGGTCTTTTCTGAATTTGGCAGGCGGGTAAAGGAAAACGGCAGCGGGGGAACTGATCATGGTACTGCAAATAATGTGATGATCCTGGGCGGGAAATTGAAAAAATCAGGATTTTTGAATGCTGGGCCGGATTTATTGAACCTGGATGATGATGATCTGATTTATTCCATAGATTTCAGGCGTATTTACGCTACCTTGCTCGATAATTTCCTGGAAGTCGATAGCAAAGCAGTCCTGGGCATGAGTTACGAAAAACTGGCCTTTATATAAAGTAATATTGACCCTATCGGAAATAGACAACTTGGAGGCAATATATTCTATTCTGCTGATAACCAATTAATTATCCCCCATTATACGTGATTGATTTATCATTAAAATCAACGATATTTAATATTCTGAGATTATCAGCCTGAGGACCTGGTAATTTTTAAATATTAATCGTGGGTGTATGGTTAGCAAAATCTAGTATTTTTTATAAGCTGTAGTGCATATGAAGTACACTTGCAATATAGTATTGTTGCTTCTGTTATGCTTTTTATCCATTTCCTGCATCCAGGCAGAAAGGAAGAAAAAGTTGTCTCCTAATCCGGAGGGAACTGGAGAATTAGTGATATACCTTGAGAAAAGAGTTGACAAGCTCGTTAAAAAACACCACCTCCCATCTCTGGCCATTGTATTGGTTGAAGGAGAAAATATCATTTATAAATCAGCCAGAGGGATGGCTGACATTGATAAACAGGTTGTATTGACTGAGAATACTTATTTCAAGGTATGGTCAATCGCCAAAGTATTTACTGCCCTGGAAATTTTCAGGGAATTTGAAGAAGGTCTGATAGATATTGATCTTCCGATTACTGATTATCTTCCGGATTTTAAGATAAAAAATATATACAACGAGGAAGGCACCATAACTATTCGAAATATATTAGCCCACAGATCAGGATTACCAAGAAATGAATGTGTTTTATTAAAGGGGTCATCTAATGCAAAAAGATCATTAGAGAAATTCGAATTGGCTTGCCATGATTGCTACCTGGCCTTTCCTGCCGAAACAAGGTATAAGTATTCTAACCTGGGTTACGATCTTTTGGGAAGAATTGTAGAAGAAGTCAGGGATGAGGGATATAGCAACTTCATGGATAATAATTTACTGCCCTTAACCGGCATGTCCGAAAGTACGTTTGCATCAGAGAGTATTTCAAACCCAGAAAATATTGCGATAGGGTATGAATATTTCAAAGGGAAATATTATCCTATAGATCAGTCAAAGAATATAAACAGTGTCCCATCAGGTAATTTATATACAACTTTAAATGATTTGGAGACATTTCTTCTGAGAATACTTTCCGGCGATGGCATCTTTCAGAAAGAAAAAACCCTTAATATGATGTTTCAGGATCATTACAGCTGCCAGGATGATCCGGAGACAATAGGTTTTGGATGGAAGACCACCAGAATAAATGATAGTTATTTGATGCCCTGGCACGATGGAGGACCTGATGATGGAACAGGTGCCCTTATCGCTTTACTACCGGAGAAAAAGATTGGGTTGGTTATAATATCCAACAGCACTGCCTTTGGGGGGAATATTTCTGTGCCTCTCGCAGTTGATATTTTCAAGGAAATGTTAAAGCAGGAAGAAGTAGTATCCTCGAATTTGAGTACAACTCGATCAAGAGCAAATTACCGACGCGAAGATTTAAAGGAACTGGCTGGAAATTACGCTGCATTTGGACAGATAATGTCTGTTATTCCTAAGAAAAATAAATTAAAAGGTAAAATAGGTGGCATCGGTCTGGATTTAGTGCCCTTGGATAGATCATATTTCAAAGTTACACATTGGACGCATGAGATCGGATTAACTAAAATCATTCCTCCTCCGGTGGATCTAGATAAACTAACCATCGAGTTTTCAAATAAGGGTAAAAATGCCGGATCACAGAAAATGATAATTAATTTGGATAACATTTCATTTGAAATATGTGCTAAATACCCGCTTACAGATAATTGGCCAGCCTACTGGGCAGATCTATCAGGAGAATATCAGATCTATCAAAGATTGTCCGGGAATAAAACCGGGAAGTTATGGAATGGAAAATACATCATCAGTACAGATAATGATCTTGTTGTGATGTCAAATCCATTTGGCCCGGTTGTTCCTATATCCGATACATTTATACGGATTTGGAGCGGACCTTTTGCTGGGGAGATCATGGAATATTTTCCATCTACCGGAAATATCATTCATCAAAATGCAGTTTTCGTCCCATTAAAAAATGAATAATCATACATTGCCCTGACTTAATGGTTCAAAATTTCATTTATGTCGCAATCAGGATAGGTGTAGGATCTTATTTTTTGTCCAGAGAGATGGTTAAACAAACCACAATCCATTCTATTATTAGGTATTTCCTTACTATTTTAGTTCAGAAGAATATATCGTATTTATCTTAAACAGAATACATAATTTTTAAGCCTTGACCGAAAAATGAAAAAAATCAATGGCCATATAGTAGCTCCATTCACACCCTTGAACTCGGATGCTTCCCTGAATCCGGGTATGATACAACCGTATGCAGAGTTTGTGATAAGAAATCATATGGATGGTGTTTTTCTATGCGGAAGCTCAGGAGAAGGGGCCCTGTTCAGCCGGGCGGAGCGGATCCGGATTGCAGAAACATGGATGGAAGCAGCCGGCGAAAGGCTCAAAATAATTATTCACACGGGAGGGACAAATCTCGTCGATCAGCAATATCTGGCAGCTCATGCCCGGGATATCGGCGCCTATGCCATTGCGGCAATGGCCCCTATGTTCCTGGGACCGAAAAGAGTGGACGAATTGGGCCCTTTTTGTAAATTGATAAGCCAGGCTGCCCCGGAATTACCTTTTTACTATTATCATATCCCCGGGTTAAATGGAATCAATCTGCCAGTATTGGATCTTTTGAAATATGCCGATGAACATATCCCAAACTTTGCAGGGGTGAAGTATACACATGATAATATGTATGAATTTGACCAGTGCTTCAGGTTCCGGAATTATAAGTATGATTTGCTGCATGGACTGGATGAGACATACCTTTCGGGCTTGTCCTATGGATGTAATTCTGGTGTGGGAGGGACCTATAACCATTGTTTTGGGCTCTATAGAGATATGAAAAAAGCCTTTGATAGCGGGGATATGTCCGTAGCCAGGGAATTACAGCATCAATCCCATCTATTTATTAATGTTTTGCACAAATACCGGGGTAATATTATGGGCGGAAAACGAATGATGAAATTCCTGGGAATAGATTGCGGGCCCAATCGCCTTCCCCTGCAGACCATTACCCATGAAGAGGAAAAGTCCATGAAGAAAGAACTGGAGGAAATTGGTTTTTTTGACTACTGTAATAAATGACAGGAATGAATGCAGTCATAAATAAATTAGGTTCATATCTTCAGTAATATGTCCGATAAATTGAAAAAGACCCTCTCAAGCCTTTTGTATGCTTTGGTATTTATGCTGGTGGTTTTATTTCAGGGTCATTCAAATGAAAACATATTCGCAAATGAACTGATTTGGAAAGAAGCTGGTGTTATTCCACAATATTCCGGAGACGGAGCTCAATCAGGGCTTGCTTCTCCTTTTGCAGGATATCATAATGGTGCCCTAATTATCGCCGGTGGTTGTAATTTTCCGGATAAACCTGTATCCGAGGGAGGTAAAAAAAGATATTATGACCACATCTATATTTTAGATGAAAAGGGAAATATTTCAATTTCAGATACAAAATTTCCATTTCCGGTAGCGTATGGAGCATCAGTCAGTACTGATTATGGAATGGTATGCCTGGGAGGGAGCAATTCAGCTGAAGATCTCAACCAGGTAATCTTGATGAGTTGGGATCCGGCCGAAAAAGGTATAGATATTGAAGAATGGCCTAAATTGCCTTACAGAATGACCAATTCAGCGGCAGCTCTAGTTGATAATATAATTTATATAGCAGGAGGTACATCAGATGGACAATTGGCCAATAAATTTCTTTCACTTGACCTGACTAAAAGAGGAACCGGGAAATTCCATTGGAAAGAATTAGAGGATTTCCCCGGTCCAGCCAGAATTCAACCCATAGCTATCAGTCAGAATGCTGCTGAGGAAGCCCATTTTTATTTGTTCAGCGGGTCAAGCTACCCTGAAGATGCTGAAAATCCCATTGTAACCACCGACGGATTGCAGTATAATCCAAGAACCAGATTATGGGAACAGTTGCCCATGATCCAACCTGCCGGGGGAAACTTATATTCTTTACATGGAGGGAGTGGGATTCCGGTCGGCACGCATCACATCATTTTTGCAGGCGGAGTAAATAAGAAAATATTTGCTGATGCCTGGAGAAGGGAGCGTGCCTTTTCCAATGCCATAGAATCCGGGGATACGCTTGCGTCAAATAAGCTTTCCAGGGATATCTATAACTATTTTCAACGTGATCCTGAATGGTATCATTTTAATAAAGAAATACTTGCATATCATACAATTACCCAAACCTGGGCGGTGATTGATACTTATCCTTTTCCGGCATCTGCCGGGGCCCCGGTAGTTAAAGCCCATAATGGATGGTATGTGGTTAGCGGGGAAATAAAACCGGGTGTCAGGTCGCCAAAAATTTATTTCGGAAAGATCCGATCCATTACATGGTTTGGAGGCCTTAACTGGTTTATGCTGGTTATATACCTTGTGGGAATGCTTTATCTTGGATTTCATTTTATGCGCCGTGAGAATTCCACCAATGATTTTTTTAAAGGCGGGCAGCGCATTCCATGGTGGGCTGCAGGTATGAGTATTTTTGCGACCATGTTGAGTGCCATTACCTTTATGGCTATCCCGGCAAAAACATATGCTACTGACTGGAGATATTTTATGATGGCAATAACGATTTTTGTAGTGGCCATCCCGGTAGTTAAATACTATCTCCCATTTTTCAGGCGCCTGAAAGTCACTACGGCTTATGAATATCTTGAAAAAAGGTTCAACTATACCACCAGAATGCTGGCCAGTGCAATATTTATTGTTTTTATGGTCGCCCGTACCGCCCTGGTTCTGTTCCTTCCTTCATTGGCATTGACGACTGTAACGGGGATAGATATCTATGTCTGCATTATTTTAATGGGGATTATCACCATCATTTATTGTACCATGGGTGGTGTGGAAGCAGTCATCTGGGGAGATGTGATACAGGGTTTTGTCCTGATGGCGGGTGCAATTCTTGCTGTTGTTTTTCTTATAAATGGTACAGAGGGAGGAATGAACAAATTGATCGACATCACTATCGATCATAACAAAATGCGGACTTTCAATATGGCTTTTAGTCTCACAAGTGCAACATTCTGGGTTGTTTTATTGGGCGGACTGGCCAATAACCTGATATCATACAGCAGTGATCAAACCGTGATTCAGAGATACCTCACAACCCGGGATGAACGATCAGCCGGTAGGAGCATTATAATGAATGGTATTCTGAGCATTTTTGTATCCCTGCTATTCTATTTTATTGGCACGGCATTATTTGCATTTTACAAAACCAATCCCGGTCAGTTAAATATCGCCATGGGTAACCCGGATTCTATCTTCCCTCATTTTATAATGACGAAAATGCCTGCGGGGATTGCAGGAATTATGATTGCAGCGATATTTGCTGCTACTATGTCCACCGTATCTTCAAGCATAAATTCCCTCTCCACGGCCTTTACAACGGACTTCTATCAATACATGTTCAGGAATAAACCTGATAAACACTTGCTTAAAGTTGCCCGGATAACCGGGATTATTTTAGGTGGTATTGGAGTGGGTCTTGCTATCATGATGGCCATGTGGAAC
>CBDUCT010000177.1:0-7562 GCA_965365715.1 uncultured Cyclobacteriaceae bacterium
GACACATACTGGGTACTGCATCTATTTCCTTTTCAATGTAGACCCAATCTCTCTGCAAAGCTTTGGCTATATTAATCACCATATCGATTTCAACGGCTCCATCTTTACAGGCTTTTTCTGTCTCATATATTTTGACTTCGATTGCTGAATTCCCGGAAGGAAAACCGATAACACATCCCACAAGAACATTCGTGCCTTCTAAAAGTTCTACAGCTTGTTTTACAGCGTAAGGCTTGACACAAACAGAGGCTACATCATATTTAACTGCTACCTCACATTCTCTTTTAAGATCATTATCCGTCATAGTGGGATGAAGAATTGAATGATCGATCATTTTTGCTAAATCTCTTGTTCTCGACATTATAAAAAAATTAGGTTATGAAAATTAAATTTTAATTTTAATCCCGCATCTGGAGAAGATACAAAAATCGAATTCTAATTGGTATCTCACAACAAATGTCAAATAAAAAGTGCCTGTTCAATAAAGTTTGATCGTCAGGATATATTTTAGCAGGAATTTAAAAGGAAAATGTCACAAAAAAGTATGACGGACCCGGCAGGAATTGACAAATATTCCGAGGAGAAAACTTTGCTTGGGCACCCAAAAGGTCTTTATTATTTGTTTTTCGCTGAACTATGGGAAAGATTCAGTTTTTATGGCATGAGGGCTTTACTTACCTTATACATGGTAGAAAAGATCTTTGTTTCAATGGCTAACCGGGATGCCTCTGCCGCAGCGATTTATGCTTCCTATGGCTCGCTTGTTTATGCTTCAGCCGTAATCGGTGGTAAACTGGCCGATGCGATCCTTGGATTCCGGAGATCTATTCTTTTTGGCGGGATATTGATGTCATTAGGGCAGTTTGTATTAGCTTTCCACCAGGAGGAGAACCTTGTATTTTTTACGGGATTATCTTTCATTATTGTAGGAAATGGCTTTTTTAAACCTAATATTTCATCTTTCGTTGGGACATTGTATCCGGATGGTGACAAAAGAAAGGATTCAGGATTCACAATTTTTTATATGGGTATTAATATTGGTGCCTTTATCGCCCCATTGATATGTGGATGGCTTGCCAGTGCATATGGATGGCAATATGGATTTGGAATTGCAGGAGTGGGAATGATCACAGGATTGATAACTTTTCAGTATGGAATAAAATCAGGCGTATTTGCTGATAAAGGAAATTCTTCGGAACCACAATTATTAAATAAAAAGTACTTTGGGATCACGATCAGGAACCTGGTATTCCTGAGCGCAATTTTGTGTGTTCCTGTTGTTTCTTTCATGATATCAGCGTATCAGCCAGTAAATTATGGAAAGGCTTTGTTTGGTGACTCGAACCTGGTAAATATTCTATTTCAGATATTCGGAGTTTTGGTAGGCCTGTATCTGGTATTCATAATGTGGAAGTCTACAATTGTAGAGCGTAAAAAATTAGCTGTGGTATTGTTCTTAACTATTTTCATGACTGTCTTCTGGGGATTTGGTGAATTGTCAGGAAGTATAATCACACTGTTTGCTGCAAGAAATGTAAACCTGGTGATGATTAATGCAGCTCAATCCAATTCAATCTGGCCGATGTTTGTAATTCTTCTCGCATTACCTACATCCTATTTGTGGTCATATCTAAGTAAAAAGGGCCTTAATCCGTATACCCCCTATAAATTTGCTTATGGCATGTTTTTCCTGGGCATAGCTTTCGCAATTTTGAGTTTTAGCAGAAATACAGCCGATATTGATGGCAAAGTGCCGTTTATGTTTCTAATAATTCTCTATTTCTTCATTACAGTGGGCGAATTGTTCATGTCGCCGGTAGGCCTGTCAAAAATCACTGATCTGTCTCCGAAAAGATACCTGGGATTCCTGATGGGGGTATGGTTTCTATCCTCCACCTATGCATTTCAGATAGTTGGTTTTATAGGCAGAAAACTGGCTGTTGAAAACGATGTCGATGGCACTTCGGTGATCGGAATAAATTCTCTATATGTATATGCTGATGGTTTTGAATTGATAGCAAAGTATGCCATAGGTGCAGCATTTATTATACTCTTACTGGCGCCACTATTAAAAAGGTGGATGGGAAGTGTTCATTGAGGATTAATTCAAAAGCATATGTGTCATATTCGCGACCTAAACGATAGAGGGGGCTATTTTGTTTTTTTTAAAAAATTAGGGTATATCTTCAATAATTTCATAACTTTGTATAAATCAAATTATTTTATTTATAGTGAAAGAAGGTACAGTAAAATTCTTTAATGAGTCAAAAGGATATGGATTCATTAAAGACGATGAATCCGAAAATGAGTATTTTGTTCATGTATCTGAACTCGTTGATCGAATTAAAGATAATGACAAAGTAACCTTTGAATTAAAAGAAGGTCGCAAAGGTTTAAATGCTGTGAATGTTAAACTTGCTGAGTAAGGTATAGTCACCATTTAATCTATCAGCCAGTATTTACTGGCTTTTTTTGTGTCCGGAATATCTCTTTGAGGATAAAAAATCAACCACCTGACTTTTTGGCTTTATATCCCTTGTTCAATAATAACTGAAGTACTTTATCTCTGAAATCTCCCTGGATCAATATTTCATTGTTTTTTGAAGAACCTCCAACACCACATTTAGATTTCAGGAATTTAGCCAAAGATTTAAGATCATCCTCTGAACCTATAAAACCGGTTACTAAGGTAACCTGTTTACCGGCCCTTGACTTTCTGTCCAGCATCACCCTGAGATCCTGTTCTTCCGGTGACAATGTCTCTGTTTTTTCACTTTCATTATAATTATATTCATAATCCGGGTCAGTTGAATAAACAATGCCACTTCTGTGTTTTCTGCTTTTCTTACTCATAATGTTTATGAATCTTTGTTATTGTGCTGAGTATGAAATCCAAGGATACGAATAGTTTCCCTAAATTCATTATGTAAAATTGCTTTTATTCTTATTTCTTCTTTACTAACGGGGTGCAAGAATTGTAATTCATGTGCATGAAGCATCATTGTAGTTATATTCCATTTATGCTTAAATATTCTGTTTTGAACATGGCATCCATGAGGACGGTCGCCTAAAATGGGATGGTTTATATGTGCGAGGTGCTTTCGAATTTGATGCATACGCCCTGTTTCCGGAAATACTTCGACCAGGGAGTATCTTGAGGTCTGATGAGGCCCACTTGGCATATCAATTTCCACTTTATCCAGAGTTTTATACCTGGTAATTGCCTCTGCCAATTTACCATTATCTTTTTTGACAGGATAATCAATAATTCCCTCATCTTCAGTATAGCCACGAACAATTGCCAGGTACTTCTTTTTGACCTTCCCAGAAGAGAATTTTAATTGCATTAGACGATGAATATTCTTATTTAATGCGAAAATTAATACACCTGATGTTTTGCGATCAAGCCTGTGCACGGGATAGACATGCTTGCTTATCTGGTCCCGGAGTATCTGCAGGGCGAATAGTTTTTTTTCGTCAGATATCCTAGTCCTATGTACCAGCAACCCATTGGGCTTGTTTACAGCAACCAGGCATTCATCCCTGTAAACTATTTCCAATTCCTTTATTTCTTCTCTCAATTCAGTCATGACATAACCAATGTAAAGATACAATTTGAATAATATTTATTTTTCATAAATTTGGTTTGCAAAATATGTTCTCTTGTAAAGCAAAATACTATCTGTCAAATTTTATGAAGTTTGATTTTTTTATCTAAACTCTTTTTCATTAATTGGGACGTTTTGAAAAATTTAAATCCAAAAGGTCAGCTAATTTGAATTCCAGAAATACGGAAAATAATCACCAACCTTCCGGGGGTTTGTCGATGTTTGAAGGAGTTTTCACGCCTTCCATACTAACCATCCTTGGTGTGATCATGTATCTTAGATTTGGTTATGTGGTGGGTAGTGTCGGATTGCTGGGAACTTTGGTAATTGTAACCATATCCACCAGCATTACCTTTCTTACCGCACTATCCATAGCTTCCATTGCTACTGACAAAAAGGTTAAAGCCGGGGGAGCATATTATATGATCAGCCGTTCCCTTGGTGTTGAAACCGGGGGAGCCGTGGGGATTCCCTTATATATGGCCCAGGCGTTATCAGTAGCATTATACACCATTGGATTTGCAGAGAGTCTGACAAACGTGTTTCCGATATTAAACCAGACGGTTGTGGGCATTATAGTTACAGCCCTGGTGGGTGTTCTGGCCTTAACTTCAGCAAAAATTGCTGTACGCTCTCAATACTTCGTCATGGTGGCTATTATCATTTCACTCGTTTCACTATACTTTGGGAAGCCGATGGAAGGCGTTGAGGTGGATAAATGGAGTAACCAGGTAATCTCACCGGATAGTTTCTGGGTTGTGTTTGCTGTATTTTTTCCTGCTGTGACTGGTATAATGACGGGTGTGAATATGTCAGGTGACCTTAAAAATCCCTCGGTGGCTATTCCCGTGGGCACATTTCTGGCTGTTGGGGTAGGTTATATAATTTATATGGCTATACCTATTGCAATTGCAGGAAGAGCCGATGCCCAATCCCTCGTAAATGATCCCCTGATAATGCGAAAAATATCTTTCTGGGGTAATTCTATTCTCCTAGGTGTCTGGGGGGCAACGTTATCAAGTGCTATAGGTAGCATGCTGGGTGCCCCCCGTGTTCTTCAGGCCCTTGCCAGGGACAGGGTTTTGCCAAAATACTTCAGGTGGTTAGGCAAAGGATCTAAAATTGACGATTCCCCAAAGATCGGAACCTATTTCACTATGGCTATTGCATTGATAGCAGTTTATTTCGGTGATTTAAATGTAATTGCTCCGGTATTAACTATGTTTTTCCTTGCAACCTATGGGATGCTGAATATTTCATCTGCATTAGAAAATGCGATTGGTAGTCCATCATTCAGGCCTACCTTCAAAGTCCATTGGGGATTTTCATTAACAGGATCAATGGGTTGTGCCGCCGTAATGTTTCTTATCAACCCTGTCGCCACCGTAATAGCTATAAGTTTCCTGTCAGCAGTATTCCTATGGCTTGAGCACCGTGAAATGAAAACAACATGGGGAGATGTAAGGCAAGGAGTCTGGATGTCTTTGATACGTATTGGTCTGATCAAACTGAGTGGAAAAATGGATCCGAAGAATTGGCGTCCTCATATCCTTGTTTTATCAGGCGCCCCAACGAAGCGGTGGAACCTGATTGCCCTTACGAATGATATTATTCAGAACCGTGGCCTTATGACTGTAAGTACCATACTCTCCGGGCCTGAGTCTACAGCTGAAAGGCGTTTATCAATGGAAAGTAAGACTGTCGAGTATCTTAAGAACAGAGGGATTAACAGTCTTGTTAAGATAATAACTTCTCCAAACATTTATGACGGCGCGAGACAACTGGTAAATTATTATGGAATAGGTCATCTTGTACCTAATATCATTCTTTTAGGTGACTCAACTGTTGAGGGTCATTATCCGGACTACTGCAATATGGTGAAGGGATTTTATGAAGAGAAAAGAAATGTGCTGATCGTAAAGGAGAATGAGGAATACGGATTCGGTAAAAAAAGACAGATCGATGTATGGTGGCGTGGATTGAAACGCAATGGAGCCCTCATGATAATTATAGCTCACTTATTACGAAGAGGTATTGAGTGGCGAAATGCTACGATTCGGCTTAATATGATCCTGGAATCAGAAAATGCAGCTGAAGAGGCACAAAAGAATATCTCTGAATTGCTAAAGAAGGTGAGGATAGATATTCAGGAAAATCTTGTTGTTTCGTATGGACAATCGTTTGATGAAATGCGTCGCAAGATCTCAGGAAAGGCAGATCTAGTTTTGCTTGGCATGCAGGAACCAGGAGATAACTTCCTCGAATATTATACAGGAATGATCAAGAAAATCGAAGGTGCCCCGTCGACCATGTTTGTTCTGGCATCCCAGGAAATTAACTTTGAGGAAGTTCTCCTTTAGAGAGAAATATCGGATCTTATAAAATCCAACCATTTGATCGTGACCCAGTATTTGAAAACTACTTGTTTCCCGGATGTTTTTACGAAATGTATGGGAATCAAATGATTCTTAAAATATTATTAAAATTCAGATTTTTTGCGGGTTACCAATTCAAAAGTTATTCATTAATGGGTACTATGATTGATCAAAACAAAATCACCATGCCTTGCAAAGTTGGAATAACTACATCTCCAGTTAACAAAACATTGGAATGGAAGATTAAATACCCGGAATTTACTAATTGGAGAATTTTGGGAAATGAATTGTCTTATTTAGAGGCGAAAAACCTGGTGGAATATTATGCTGCTCAATTTGGCTGCGAGGCCTCCGGAATTAATGAAACTAAGGATAATCCTGTGATTCCATGGTATGTATATTACTTTGAATTCTGAGGAAGGAAATTATTACTGTACTATATAAATACCATCAAACAGTTCAACTGATACGGAAATTTATTCTTCGATAATAATTACTTTATTCATAACATCCCCCTGCCTGATCTGATCGATTACCTCTAATCCTTCATATACTTTTCCAAATGCCGTATGATTACGATCAAGATGCTGTGTATTATGCCTGTTATGGCAGATAAAGAACTGAGAACCACCCGTGTTTCTTCCTGCATGGGCCATAGATAAAACACCTCGGTCATGATATTGGTTATCCCCGTCTAATTCGCAATCGATCGTATATCCTGGCCCACCTCCTCCGGTACCATCCGGGCAACCTCCCTGAATTACAAAGTCAGGAATTACTCTGTGAAATGTAAGACCATCATAAAAACCTTTCTTCGCAAGTTCAGAAAAGTTTTTAACAGTATTGGGAGCGTCATTTTCATAAAACTCGATTTTCATAACGCCTTTATCAGTATGTATTTCAGCTTTTTTCATCTTTTGGAATGTATTAACAGACTTTGCTTAATAAATATTGAATAAAAACTCTCTAAACGGTTTGTTCCAGTGCTAAATTAGAGATCTCTTCCTCCATTCTGTGTAACTCTTCGATATCCTTTTTCTTAATGCCTTTCTTGCGGCCAACATGCCTTAAGAAGAGTTCCTTGTAATAGGCCACACCCTCCATTAAATTTTTACGAAAGGATTGGATCTTCTTGATTTCAGCTTCAGGGGATGAAATGCTCAGGTCATTAATTAAGTTCTTTAAATAATCTACATATAAGGATAGTTCCTTGACAAAGAAATTGGGCCGATCATTTCTCTTGATCACATTAATACGACCATAAATGTGATCTATCATATTTTGTAAGGTAAACTTTCCTGAGAAATAAGCAATGTTTGGTCCGGGACATACAGAAACTGAATGGCCTTCTTCCTCTTTCACGATCTTATTCTTAAGTAAAGCGGAGGATGCAAGACCGAGGCACAAGCAGGCTTTTTCTGTTATTTTATTTAATGTACTCTCAAATTGATTTTGTGATTCGTCCTGCTGGTCAATATTAGAGATTTTAAATTTCTGGTATTGTTTTGAGGCGGTACAGATAGGCCTTTCGGTGAATTCTGTATTAGACACCAATAATTGTTTTGGGCATACACTGCCT
>CBDUCT010000178.1:0-7554 GCA_965365715.1 uncultured Cyclobacteriaceae bacterium
TGTCAATAACTTGCTATCCTGATATTGGCTGGTCCAGTCTTCATATAAAGCATTGAGATCTCTTAAGTAGTCAATTCTTATAAGATTTTCGTACACCCGACCCCTGTTATGTATCCTCTCAACGAGTTTTGGTATATCAGCCTTTAAGTAGATCAACAAGTCCGGGGGCTTGATAAATTCAGACATGGATTTGTACAAGCCGAGATATGTTTCATATTCCCGATCCGCCAGAAATCCATTCTGGTTTAAATTTTTGGCGAAGACAAAAGCATCTTCATAAATAGTTCGGTCCTGAATAATATTTTTGCCTTTCTTTTGAATAATTTGATTCTGTTTGAACCGCGTGTTCAGGAAAAATATTTGTGTATGAAAAGACCACATGCTCATATCAGCATAAAAATCTGGAAGATAAGGGTTTGTCTCGACCACTTCATATTCTACCTCCCAATTGTAGTATTTACCCAGTTTTTCGGCAAGAGTAGTTTTGCCTGATCCAATATTTCCTGAGATTGCTATATACATATATCTTATATTGAAGAGCGTAATTTATTACAATTTTACACGCATTCCAAAAATAAAATTGCGTCCCGGAGCACTTATTCCTGAGCTGTAGGTTCTATAATGTTTATTTAGGATATTTTCGATCCCAAAATTAAAAATGAACTTGTTTTTTAGCTCATATGAAGACATCAGGTTTAACGCAAACCATGATAGTGCTCCACCTGGTGTATAAAGATATATTTTGTTCTGCTCCGAAGGAGCCAGATCTTCAAAGGATTTTTTACCACTATAACTGATATTAAACTCCAGAAACAGATCTTTCAGTTTATAATAAATAGAGGAGCGACCAAACAAAGGAGCAGTGTGCCGTAATGGAACATCATCTATCACATCCCGGCCATTAGTATAGTTCAGGGAAGAGAATATCCCAAGATTTGAAATAATATCTCCCCTGAATGAAAATGTCAGTCCGTAGATATCAGCACGTCCTGTATTTACCAGAGCCTGAGTTTTTCTTATTTCACCGTCGTAGAAGATAGAGTCCATGCCTTTAAAAGAAAAATCCCGTCTTACCATGGCGTCAATCATCCAGGTATAAAATCCGGCAATGTGAAACTCCAGATTTGGCCCTGCCTTTTGAGAAATGCCCATTTCCAGATTGTAGATGTATTCTGGTTTTAAATCCTTATTTGGTACAATTACAAAACCTGGTTCGGAATCGAATAACTTACCCATATCATCAACATTAGGAGCTCTGAAACCAGAGGATATAATTAAGTCGATTTTCGATTTACCATTGATTCGATATACCCATCCCAGACTACCATTTATGGCACTATTTTGGTTCTTGAATTCCTCGAACTCAAATCCAGGATCACTTTGTTCATCAAGTTTGGCCTGTAACCGGGTGTTGGTATATCTTAATCCAGCGTTTAAGTTGTGTTTGCTATTGATGATCCATAAATAATTTACATACCCGGCTAAAAATCCATAATTACTTCCGCCATCAGGATATCTGGTTGTGGTGGTTGATATTTCTCCTGAGTCTATATTTTCTTTCTCTGCTTTCGAGACGACCTTATTGAACGAAAAATCCAAACCATAAAACAACTGGTGCCTGTCATTGATCGTCTTGTCAAAATCAGCATTGAAATTTACAACATTAACTTTTTCAGTCCGGGTTCTATGGATTGGGTCCTTATATTTGCGGTCGATCCGGCTTTCGTTTACATTTTGATGAGACAATATTATCCTTGCTTCGCTATAAGCCTTATTCGATTTATAGATCCTTGCTCCAAACCGGTTCATAATCCATTTTTGCGGACCATAATTCCAAACTGTATTCTCTGGTAAGCTATCCTGATCATAAAGTATTAACCTGTCATATCTTGGAATATCCGAAGTATTTGTAAAGTAAAATCCATAATCAATGTCCAGGTAATCATTTGGGCGGTAGTGAAATTTCTGGATCAGGTTAAATTGATGATAACCTGAAAATTTTTGAAGGTTTTCGTTGCTGTTATTAATAATAGAATCGATTCCATCAATTCTTACGACGTATTCAGTTCTTTTACCATAATCGGGATATTCAGCAGTTCTCTTATTGCCTGTGATTAAATCACCAAAATCGGTATAGGAAAGACTGGTGAAGGATCCAAATTTTTTGCCTCCCAGGGAGAAATCGACATGTGCAGTTTTCTCATTGGCCGCTGTAGCATATCTTAGAAAGGCATTCCCTGTGAAGTTTAATTGACCCTCTCCGTTAAGTACCGGAGCTTTGGTGTGGAAGTCCATAACCCCTCCAAGGGCATCACTTCCATACATAACAGAGCCGGGTCCAAACAAAACTTCTGCCTCGGCTATCGCATTCACATCAATTCCAATGACATTCTGTAAATTTCCACTTCTATAGATGGCATTGTTCATCCTGACACCGTCAACAACGATCAACAGTTTATTGGCAGCGAATCCCCTGATCATTGGACTTCCGCCACCCAGTTGACTTTTTTGCATAAATACCTGACCTGACTGATCAAGCATATCAGCTGAGGTCGGGGGATTATCGAAATCTATGCTTTTTGAATTAATACTTACTACCGTATTCGGAATGAGTTCCGGATTCTGTTCCCACTTGCTGGCGGATATGATAACTTCATCAATCTTTATTATTCTCTCCTCCAGGTCTATTTTGTATCCGGTTTCGGGAATGTCGGCATACGCAATAATCCTGTCATGATAGGAGGGATGTTGAAAATTCAGGATATCTTCCTCAATAAATACTGACAGGTCCGCAATACCATTTGCATTGGTCTGAACTGATTTGTTTAGTTCCAGATTATAAATAACTACGTTCTCAATACTTTCTCCAGAGCGTTTGTCGATAACCTCTATGTGCTGAGAGTATAAACTCCCAGATATGGAAAACGATATTAAAAAAAGTGCTACGGCAATACGCATCAGTCAATTCTCCTTACACAATTGGATTGCAAATCTAATTAATCAGATTTAAAGATTATCCTCATTCACGATCAATCGCATTGCTTCTCTTCGGCTTAAGGGTTGAAGGTCAGTATTTTGAACAAAGTCAAGTACCCAGGATGGATTTCTTTTAGAGTATTCCCTAAGTGACCAGCCAATAGCCTTGGCAATAAAAAATTCTTTGGAAACGCTGAGCTCTTTTATAAATGATGATAGTAATTCAGTATTAACATCATCCTTATATTTTAATTGATATAATAGACAGCAGCGTTGAAGCCAGATATTTCCGGATCTCATCCAGCGTTTTGTTACACTTTCTATCATATCCGGAAATACTTTGAAATAATATCCGACAAGTGTTGCAGCTATGAAATCCACTGTATCCCACCAAGATTTACTGATAATCAGATTTTCGTAAAACCCTATCCAATCTTTATTAACAGATCTCTTATATTTAGCTATGAGGTCCATCGCGAAATATTGGAATTCCCTTTCAGGTTGGTCCCATAACTCCTGAATAATACTCAAAATCTGCTCAGTTGGGGGAAGGGAATGTCTTGTTAAAAAAGTTTTGCTCAATTCCCTGCGTTCTGGTGATTTAATGCCGAGATATTCGAACTTATTTCTCATATAAGCCTTCATATATTGCGCATATTCTGGATTTACATGATCGCGGAACCTGGATTCTACCTTACATACATAGTCATTCATAGATCAATGATTTATGCGGTCAAGTGCTATTTTAGCAATAGCCTCACCAATTGATAATGAAGATGTAGCGGCGGGTGAAGGGGCATTACAGACGTTAATGGCGTTTTCATTTTCATAAATAAGAAAATCGTCCATTAAGCCCCCGGAACGGTCACATGCCTGGGCCCGCACCCCGGCACCACCAACTACAAGATCATTTTCTTCGATTTCCGGAATTAATTTTTGCAGGGCTCTGGTAAATGCTTTTTTGGAAAAGGATCTGTACATTTCGCCAAATCCAGTTTTCCAATACTTGGAAGCCACTTTTAAAAATCCCGGCCAAGTCAAAGTTTCAGTCAGCTCTGGGAGGTTGATTTGGGTTTTTTTATATCCCTCCCGGGCAAAAGCCAGTACAGCATTAGGGCCAGCCTCAATCCCTCCATCTATCATCCTCGTATAATGTACGCCTAAAAATGGAAAGCTGGGATCAGGGACCGGGTAAATCAGGTTTTTTACTAGATGTCTTTTTTCAGGCTTGATCTTATAATATTCTCCGCGAAAGGGAATAATTTTCACATTTACATTGTGATGTGTATACCTGGCAATTTTATCAGAATATAGTCCGGCACAATTGATCACCAGTTTGGAGGTGAAGGATTGTGCAAGTGTTGATATAATGGCTCTACTATTTTTAATTTTTATTCCCTGAACCTCATGGCCAAAATAAAACTCAGCACCTTTAGCTTTTATATTTTCTTCAAGTTTTTGAGATACTTTTTTAAAGTCAATAATGCCGGTCTGCGGGACCCAAATACCCCCCATTCCTATAACATGAGGTTCATAATCATTTAATTCATCTTTTTTTAAAAGTTTTAACCCTTCCAACCCATTTTCGATTCCCCGCTTATAGAGGAATTCCATGCCAGGCAACTCCTGTTTGTCGGAAGCAATTATCACTTTTCCGCATATTTCATAAGGGATATTGTTTTCATCGCAATAATCGAGAAGAAGTTTATACCCATAGGTACAATTTCTGGCTTTCAGGCTGCCTGGTTTATAATAAATCCCACTATGAATTACACCACTGTTATTCCCGGTCTGATGTGCCGAAACTTTGTTTTCTTTTTCCAGTACCTGGATTTTTAAACCTGGATTTTTTTCCTGGATTTTATATGCCGTTGCCAATCCAACAATACCGGCTCCTATAATTGTAATATCCGCTTTCAAAAAGTCTGTTTTAAATTGCCAAAATACAAAAACTAGTTCTAAATTATCAGTTTCAAGAGGCTAACCAAATATCATCCGACCAAAAATGATCAAACTCATGTTTTAATAAAAAATGAGTGAATAATTTTGCATTTCCATTTCGAATTTTTTCTAAAATAAATAATTATGAATTACATGTCTGCAGCTGAGGCTGTAAAAGTAATAAAATCTGGTGACACCGTTTTTATTCATGGAGTAGCCCAGGCACCCCAGTTGCTTATCGACGCTATGGTTGACAGAGCTCCTGAACTGGAAAATGTACGAATCGTCCATATTCATCATGAAGCAGAAGCCCCTTATGTTAAGCCTGAATACGAAGGAATATTCAGATGTGAGTCATTTTTTGTTGGGGCGAATGTACGGAAAGCTACTATGCAGGGTCTGGCAGATTATATTCCTGTTTTTTTAAGTGAGATTCCGGGATTAATTCGAAAGGGAATCGTGAACATAGATGTTGCATTAATGAACGTCTCTCCTCCGGATAGATTTGGCTATGTTTCTTTAGGGAGTTCAGTGGATGTAGCCGTTGCAGCTGTTCAAAGTGCAAAGCATGTAATTGCCCAGGTAAATACGAAAGTACCCAGAGTCTTTGTGGATGGGAGCATGCATATGCGTCATTTTGATACTTTTGTTGAGCATGATTCTGATATAATTGAAGTTCCGGTACCTCAGCCCAACCCTATCGAGGATAAGATAGCGGATTACGTGGCAAGCCTCGTAGAGGACGGGGCTACCATGCAGATGGGTATTGGCGGTATTCCAAATGCTGTCCTTACCAAGCTTTTAAACCATAAGGACCTTGGGATTCATACAGAAATGTTTTCTGATGGTGTAATTCCTCTGGTAGAAAAGGGAGTCATTAATAATGTCGCTAAAAGAGTGGTTCCCGGGCAAATTGTATCCTCTTTTATTATGGGCTCCCGGAAAGTGTATGATTTTCTGGATGATAATCCTCAGATTGCGATGATGGATGCCGCTTTTGTAAATGATGTTCGCATCATAAGAAGAAATCCGAAGGTTACTGCGATCAATTCAGCCATTGAAATTGACTTAACCGGACAG
The DNA here is from genome assembly GCA_965365715.1 of uncultured Cyclobacteriaceae bacterium. Lineage (GTDB taxonomy): Bacteria > Bacteroidota > Bacteroidia > Cytophagales > Cyclobacteriaceae > JAGTVG01. The sequence goes on from CBDUCT010000178.1 coordinate 5,998, forward strand.
GTTTGTGCTGATTCGATTGGTACCAAACATTATTCAGGTGTTGGTGGTCAAATTGACTTCATTCGTGGAGCTTCATACTCTCAAGGAGGAAAACCGATCATTGCTATTTCTTCTCAAACGGGGAAAGGAATATCTAAGATAGTCCCTACATTAAGGGTCGGTGCAGGTGTGGTCAGTACCAGGGCAAATGTTCATTATGTCATAACCGAGTTTGGCATAGCATATTTACATGGACAATCCTTGAAAGAAAGGGCAAGAAGAATGATTAAAATTGCCCATCCGGATCACAGGGAAGAGCTGGAAAAAGCAGCCCATGAGCGCTGGGAAGGGCATTGGAGTATCACATAAAATTTTATTCCTCAATCATGGATGCATCTGACCGACATCGCATAATACTTATACGCCGCACCATCCCGTATAAAAGGGCTTTGGTATGATAAATAGATATAATACGCACCAGTTTCGAAATTACTGGTTGACCACCAATAACCTCTCATACCTAATTGAGTAAAGTTGGGTGTGGCACTTCCACCTGGCAAAAAAGCTAAACCGTATGTATCGGATCCGTTGCCATCATCGTACCAGCCACTTGTTGACTTCAAAGCATAGGCCTGATTATCTGTAAATCCTTCGTCACTAAGATAATTTTCAAGATCATTCCACTCACTGCGGCTGGGTATATGCCAACCGGTCGGACAAACGCCCTGGACTCCGCTGGGATTTTCTGAACTTGCAGGTGACCCATCAACTGCCGCCGGCCAATTGTAAAGCACCCCGTAATCCTGATAATTTACAGCAGCTTTAGCATCATCAATGGCAGCTGCAATTCTACCGCCTTCTGAGACTGAAGGATCGAATTCGTAGACGTAATAACGTGCTTCAGTTTCGGAATTATCGTCAATACCATGAACTTCCGGCAAATAGGCGAGATTTTCTGCCATCCAGGTTTTCCCATTTACCTCTATTGTTTTATATTCCCTGTTATCCCGGGGATCAGTCGCTGAACCATAGTTTACAGGTGGATCACCTTTCATCGTCGTAAAACTCCAGACTTCACTTTCTATGTTCCCACCGCTCTCAGTTTTTGCCATTATTTTCCAGTAATAAGTAGTTTCTTCTGTTAGTGTTGGCAAATAGGTAGTGTCAGGCTGGTCAATGCTTACCGTAGACATTGGAGGATTTTCTGTTCCAAAGTATACATCATAAGTCATGTCACTACCCTGGGGATCGCTGGATGATTCCCAGGCTAATTTCACATCAAGTGCAACATCTGTTTCTGAATTAGATGGGCTAATCAGATTAAAAGTTGTTGGCAAATTATTGATTGTAGTAAAACTCCAGGTGGCGCTTACTGATTTTCCACCTTTATCATCATCAGCCTCCACTTTCCAATAATAGGTTGTGTTGGGATTGAGATCCGGGTCGTAAGTGGTGGTAGTCTGACCAGCGCTTGCTATCTGGCCTGGATTGGTGTTGGTGTCAAGGTAAACATTATAACTGATCTTATCTCCATCCGGATCTGAGTCATTAGCCAATACATTACCTGAAACTTTAGTG
>CBDUCT010000179.1:0-7536 GCA_965365715.1 uncultured Cyclobacteriaceae bacterium
ACGCCCCAAAGACTCGGGAATTCCAGATATCGCAGGAGAATAAAATCCTGATCCGCCGTAACCATACATCATAGAATTTCTATACATGGAATTGTAAGCATAAGGGCTGTAAAAAGGATCATATCCCCATGGGCTGTAAAATGGATCATAATATCTTCCCATGTGCGCCATATATGGATCATAAAATCCATACGGGTTGTATCCACCGTAACCCATCCCCGAACCATAACCTAAGCTCATACCGAATCCGGGCATCATTCCAAATGAATATCCAAGACCCATACTGAACCCGGGTGCAAATCCACCACCGTAGAACGGATCGTACCACGGATTACGATACATCCTGTTTCTCATGGCAGCATTAGAACCTCCATAATAAGAACTGGGATAAGGGTATTTCACGTTTTCAGAACCTTTTTCAGTTTCGCCCGGCATAACCGCCCTTTCATAATAATCATCATAATATGCATCGCCTTCGGCTATTTCTGTTGTTCCCGCAGTTTCTTTAGGATTGTCTTTATATCTTTCAATATATTCGGGGTTCACTGTTTTAGCTGAATAACTTTCCTCCAGATCTCCATATTCAGCTGGACTGTACGCCGGATTTATTACATCAGTATTTGCAGAGCCCTTGGCTATGACCAGGTTTTCCGATTTACCGGATGCAGCATTGGTCTTAACCAAATTCTCATTGAACTTCACCTCTTTCCTGTCTGCAGGATTAAAATACATATCATCGTATTCATCCTGTGAGAAAGAAACATTTGCTGAAGCAATCATAAGTATTACAATCGCCAGGCTTAATAGTTTTATTTTTCTTCTCGCTTTCATATCTCGTACCCGATTTAAGTTCTAAGTATAAATATACAACCCTAATTTAATAACAACAAATCAGAAAAGTTTTCGAAATTACATCGTAATTAATATGAACTTCGTAATTTCACACTTTACTATAAGAAAATAAGCAAATATCATACCAATATCACAAATAAATTAAACAATGGGAAAAGGATTACCAAAACGTTCTGAAGATTATTCCTCATGGTATAATGAGTTGGTAAAAAGGGCAGATCTTGCCGAAAATTCGGCTGTTCGCGGCTGCATGGTCATTAAACCGTATGGTTATTCCATATGGGAAAAGATGCAGGCAACCCTGGATAAAATGTTCAAGGAAACAGGCCATACCAATGCGTATTTTCCATTGTTTATCCCCAAGTCCTACATGAGCCGGGAAGCTGCCCACGTAGAGGGATTTGCCAAAGAATGTGCAGTCGTTACGCATTATCGCCTGAAAAATGATGAACATGGGAAAGGAATAATTGTTGATCCTGAGGCCAAACTAGAGGAGGAACTCATCATCAGGCCGACTTCCGAAACCGTGATCTGGAATACTTATAAGAACTGGATACAATCCTATAGAGATCTACCCTTGTTGTTAAATCAGTGGGCCAATGTAGTACGCTGGGAAATGCGAACAAGACTTTTCCTTCGTACCGCTGAATTTCTATGGCAGGAAGGGCATACCGCACATGAGACGAAGGAGGAGGCAATAGAAGAGACTTTAAAGATCCTCGATATTTATGGTGAATTTGCTGAAAAACATATGGCCATTCCTATCCTTAAGGGTGTAAAAACCGAAAGTGAAAGGTTCGCAGGAGCTGTTGACACCTATTGTATCGAGGCTTTAATGCAGGATGGCAAAGCTTTACAGGCCGGCACCACGCATTTTCTCGGCCAGAATTTTGCAAAGGCCTTTGATGTGAAATTTGCCACAAAAGAAGGTGGACTGGATTATGTCTGGGGTACATCATGGGGTGTAAGTACAAGGTTGATGGGGGCGTTGATCATGGCACATTCTGACGATAATGGTCTGATACTTCCTCCTAATCTGGCTCCAATTCAAGTTGTAATCGTGCCGATCTATAAAACCGAAGAACAGCGAAATCAGATTGCTGAAAAAGCCAGTATGATCAAAGCACAGCTGTCAGAAAAAGGATTTTCCGTTCATTTTGACAATCGTGATACCCATAAACCAGGTTGGAAATTTGCAGAATATGAGTTGAAAGGCGTACCGGTAAGGGTGGCTATTGGACCAAAGGACCTCGAAAACAATACTGTAGAGATCGCCCGGAGAGATACCGGGGAAAAGGCTTTTATTGATATGGGCAGTATCCTGAATCATGTCGAAACCCTGATGACCGATATTCATAACAATATATTTAACAAGGCACTGGAATTCCGGAAAGAAAATACCCGTTCGGCGGATACCTATGAGGAATTTAAAGAGATACTGGACAAAAAAGGTGGGTTTGTTCTGGCCCATTGGGACGGTACTGCAGAAACTGAAGCGGTAATAAAAGATGAGACGAAAGCGACCATCCGTTTGATCCCGGTAGAAAACAATGCAGAAGAGGGTAAGTGTGTTTATTCCGGAAAACCTTCAAAACAAAGGGTTGTCTTCGCAAAAGCTTATTGATTTTTTAGCAATCATTTCTAAGTATTTATTTATCTTTGGTTAATACAATTTGCCGGATATGGTAGAATGGTTAGCTGTTATATTGTTGATATTTTTTGGCCTTGGATTCATTATTGCTGAGATCATTTTTGTCCCCGGGACAACCCTTCTTGGTTTATTTGGATTGATATTCACCATTATTGGAATCATTATCAGCTATATAAGTTTCGGAGCAGGTGTAGGGACTATTGTTCTTATCATCTCCCTTATCATAGGGCTTGGAGTACTGGTATACAGCCTCAAGTCAGGCGTCTGGGAAAAATTTGCATTAAAGGGATCAATAAACAGCAAGGTGAATGAAGGGGAAAAAGAGGATCTCCAGGTTGGAGAAGAAGGCATCGCAGTATCATCACTCAGGCCTATGGGAAAAGGAGAATTCAAAGATAGGATCTATGAAGTGACTACACTGGGTAATTTTCTGACCGCCGACACAAAAATCAGGATTGTATCTATAAAGAATAATAAAATTATTGTTGAACCTATAAATTAATAATATGAACAGTGCATTAATGCTACTTCTTATTGTCTTTGCCGCAGTTGTTTTCCTATTTGTATTCCTGTACTTCGTACCGGTAAACCTGTGGATTACAGCCATTTTCTCAGGCGTCAAAGTAGGACTTTTCGAACTTGTTTTTATGCGGATCCGAAAAGTCCCTCCCGGAATTATTGTTTCATCAATGATCACTGCCACCAAAGCTGGCCTTAGTGTGACTACAACAGAACTCGAAACCCACTATTTAGCTAGTGGTAATGTCCCAAATGTTATTAAAGCACTAATCTCTGCGGATAAAGCAAATATCAATTTAACATTCAAGCAAGCTACTGCCATTGATCTTGCAGGAAGAGAAGTTTTTGAAGCAGTGCAGATCTCTGTAAATCCAAAGGTCATTACTACTCCGAAAGTTGCTGCTGTTGCTGCAGATGGTATCCAATTGATAGCTACTGCCAGAGTTACAGTAAGGGCAAATATTCAACAATTAGTTGGTGGTGCCGGAGAAGATACCATTCTTGCCAGAGTAGGTGAGGGAATTGTTACTTCTATAGGTTCTGCAAATTCACATAAGCAGGTGCTTGAGAATCCTGATAAGATATCCAAGCTTGTGCTGGAAAGAGGATTGGATGCAGGCACTGCCTTCGAAATCTTATCCATAGATATTGCTGATGTGGATGTAGGCACCAATATTGGAGCGAAACTTCAGATCGACCAGGCAAATGCTGACCTGAAAGTTGCCGAAGCTAAAGCCGAGGAAAGAAGGGCCATGGCGGTTGCTCAGGAACAGGAAATGAAGGCTATTTCTCAGGAAATGAGGGCCAAAGTAATAGAGGCAGAAGCAGAGATCCCGATGGCCATCTCAGAAGCCTTCCGGTCTGGTAATTTAGGTATTATGGATTACTACAAGATCAAAAATATTCAGGCTGATACGGATATGCGAGATTCTATCGCAAAACCTGATTCGGACAAAGGAAAACCTGATAATAAGAACAATTAATACTGATCCCGCCATCCGGCGGGATTTTTTTTACCATTCGAAATTCATTTTCAACAATTTCTTAAGCCATTTTAGTTTTGAATTATAGGGTGCATAACGTACGGGTACGTCCAGCCAATTCCCCTTCCTGACTATTCCTTTCTTATGGCTGAAAGTTTCAAAGCTATACTTTCCATGATAAGCCCCGTATCCACTATGGCCCACACCACCAAATGGAACATAAGGATTCCCATAGTGTATGACGGTATCGTTTATGGCCCCCCCTCCAAAACTTAGCTCATTAAGAATATCTTTTATGAAGGATTTTTTTTTGGAGAATATATATAAGGCCAAAGGTTTTTCTTTTCTCTTCAATGTGGAGATCAGCTCTTCGGTATCCTTATAAGATAACACAGGTAATAAAGGGCCAAAGATCTCTTCTTTCATAACATCATCCTCCCAGACTATACCCTGGAGTATTGTTGGTGCTATATACCGTTCTGATTCATTGGTTGTTCCTCCATGATAAATTTTTCCTTCAGGGATAAGATCTTTTATCCGGTTATAATGTTTCCGGTTCACAATCCTGGCAAGGTCAGGGCTATCCTCAGGATTATCTCCGAATGCATTATCAATTTCCCGTTTTAAAGAATTTAACAGTTCTTCCTGGTATTTCTGGTCGACATATATATAATCCGGTGCGACACAGGTCTGTCCGTTATTCAAGAATTTTCCCCATACAATTCGCCTGGCGGCCAGATCCATATTCATCGAACCGTCAACGATACAAGGACTTTTCCCCCCCAACTCGAGTGTAACAGGGGTCAGGTGTTTTGCAGCAGCCTGGGCAATGATCTTACCAACCTGAATTCCGCCTGTAAAGAATATATAATCAAATTTCTCGGCCAGTAATGATTGGGTCACACCCGCATCCCCTTCTATTACATGAATATAACTTTCATCGAAATTGTCATTAACCAGATCTTTAATTAACGAACTGGTTGCCGGGGTTAATTCAGAGGGTTTGATGATTGCACAATTTCCAGCCGCCATGGCTCCTGCCAGAGGTCCCAACGCCAGCTGAAAAGGGTAATTCCAGGGTGCAATGATCAGGGTAAGTCCATAGGGTTCATGCATTAGGAAACTAGAGGAAGGAAAATTCAAGAGGTTGGAAGGTAATCGTTCAGGCCTGGCCCACTTTTTCAACTTCTTGATGAATTCATTGATCTCCATGATCATATAGCCATTTTCGGACAAGTAAGTCTCAAAACGCGATTTCCTGAAATCCTTATTTAAGGCTTCATAAATGGCATTTTCATTTTCAATTATCAAATCCCGGAGTTTACGGAGTTGTTCTATCCGGTAATCTATGCTTTTTGTTTTTCCACTTAGAAAAAATTCCCGCTGGCGTGATAATATTTCTGCAATATTTTTCGGATTGACCATATATCTAATTTTAAAAATTTTCTGAAATCCTATTCACCAATTAAAAAAATGGGGATCTGCCTATGCATTCTTGTGCATTGCAAAAATGCATAATAATTGAAAATAAAGTGTTGAAAAAAAACATTTCGATCGTTTAAATCAATTCAATTTAATATCTTTCAGGTCGATTAATATCTACATATTTTATTTATAACTGAGCAGGCATTGAGAATTAGCGAGATATTTGAATATCACAATAAAACATTTTCGTTTGAGTTCTTCCCTCCAAGAAATTACCAGTCGATCCTGGAACTGGGGATAAATGTCGGGCAATTGTTAAAACTCAACCCATCTTTCGTTTCGGTTACTTATGGTGCCGGCGGCTCTACGCAGGAATTATCATTTGACCTGGTTGACTATATTCAGAATAAGATCGGCCTGACCACAATGGCCCATTATACTTGCATAAATGCCAATAAAAGGAAGGTTGAGCAGGATCTGCAATATCTGATTGAACGTAAAATTGAGAACATTATGCTTTTGAGGGGGGATCTTCCTGCAGAAGGATCACGCGGCCTGGATAATGATTTCCTTCATGCCAGTGATTTAATACCCATAGCCAGGTCACTGGATGCTTTTTCAATAGGTGCGGCCGGATATCCTGAAGGTCATCAGGAAAGCCGGAATATGGACGATGATATTAAATGGATGAAACATAAAATTGACCAGGGTGCTGATTTCATTATTACGCAGATGTTCTTTGATAACGACCTGTTTTTTGATTTTGTTGACAGGGCCAGAAAAGCAAATATTACCAAGCGCATTATTCCCGGTATTATGCCTATAACAAATTATAAGCAGATAAATAAGTTCTCAAAGATGAGCGGGGCGACAATTCCTGAGGCTATCGTTCAGAAATTTGAACCTGTTCAGGATGATCCAAAAACAATGTACCGCATTGGAGTTGAATTAGCCATAGAACAGTGTATTGACTTGCTCAAACGTGGTGCTCCTGGACTTCATTTTTATACCCTCAATAAATCACGTGCCACGGTAGATATATATTCATCGATACCCCATGGACTGACCACATAAAAATCAGAACGTGATCATAGAGTAAATGTCATGCTCATCGCTTAAGGAATCTCTGCCTTTAAGAAAGGAAAGTTCAACAATAAAATTTATCATCACATTACTTACTTTAAATTTTTTCAGCAATTCCAGTGCTGCGCTTGCCGTGCCTCCCGTTGCCAGCAGATCATCATGTAGTAAGACAATATCATTTTTTTCAAGGGCATCTTTATGGATCTCGATGGTGTCGCTACCATACTCGAGGTCGTATTCATATGTGTATGTATCCCCGGGTAATTTCCCCGGTTTTCTTATGGGTACAAAACCGGCGCCGAGTCTGCTGGCGAGGATACTGCCTGCAATAAATCCCCTGGATTCTATACCTACCACCTTGGTAATTCCTGAAGAAGCATAATATTCATAAAGGTCATCTGAAATAGCAGCCAGAATTTCCGGTTTTTTAAATGCAGTTGTCAGGTCCTTGAACAATATCCCTTTTTTGGGGAAATCAGGAATATCACGTATCGATTCGGCAATATCTTCTTTAGTAATCTGATTCATTCTTATTGTTTATATATGCTAAAAAGTACTCAAAATCTTAATTTTCCCAGAAAAACCAGAAATTTTATCCTGGTTCTAAAGCTGCAGCTTCAAAATGGAAGATTTATACTCTTATCTTTCAACAAAGGTCAAAAATTTTATAATCGGTTTAAGAATCAAAATATTTATGATTATTTTCGAAACCCTTCACAAAAAATAGTATGGGCATATCAGATAGAAGCGCTTTCTTTATTCGAAATTTACTGAGGGGTATTTTAATCCTGGCTGTATTTATTGCCCTGTTCATTTTATTCAAAAAATTTGCGAGACCGGAAAATTTTGAGTTTCTCAAACCTATCTATGATAATTCATTTCTGGTTTTTACGATATATACTTTATCAGAGATCTTCTTTGGTATTATTCCGCCGGAAGTGTTCTTTATCTGGTCTACTTCAGCCAAAAATCTGAATACATACATATTTGATATATCTGTCCTTGCCATAATCTCCTATATGG
>CBDUCT010000180.1:0-7528 GCA_965365715.1 uncultured Cyclobacteriaceae bacterium
ATAGCCAATAATTTTTCTGACTGACAGGGGATCTTTTAACACATCAATTCCATTAATAAGAACGCTGCCGGAGGTTGGCGGCAAATAGGTTGTTGCCATCTTCATGGTTGTGGATTTTCCGGCACCATTTGGTCCCAAAAAGCCCAGGATCTCACCCTTCCTTACGGAAAAGGTAATGTCGTTAACAGCCTTCTGCTGGTTAAATATTTTAGTCAGATTTACTACTTCAACCGACATATTTGTAATAATAGTGAAATTACAAAATTTAAATCAAATTAGCCTTTTGGTTTTAAGGGACGCACTTCAATATCCACATGATGATAATTGCCCGGAGATTCCAGGACATGAATAATTGTACCTGAGATATCTTCCGGATTCATCATATTTTCATGAGCATCGATTTCATCAATATTATCAAAGAAACTGGTTTTTACTGAACCGGGATAGATACATGTTACCTTTATCCCAAATTCCCGCAATTCCATAAATAAGGAATGCGACATGCCTGTTACTGCATGTTTAGTGGCAGCATAACCGACCATATTTTTAACAGCTGTAGTTCCGGCTATAGAACCGATATTCACAATGTGACCGTATCCTTTCTGCTTCATTCCGGGAACTACCACTTTTGAGCAATAATACATCCCATGCACATTAACGTCAAACATTTCAAGCCATTTAGCCGTATCCAATACTTCAAATTCAGACACATATCCTAAACCCGCATTGTTTACCAGTATATCGGGCTGGCCGTATTTGAAGACAGTTCTCTGAAAAGATTCCTGCACAGATTCATGGTTTGAAACATCCGTTTGAAAATGTGTAAATTCCTTATGTGTCAAATCGGGCGGCGTCCTGCTCCAACCAGCCACTTTCACTCCCTTGTTTAACAATGCTATGGTTGTCGTAAGGCCTATTCCTTTTGAACATCCTGTAACAATGGCAATTTTACCTTTCAATGACATAAAACAAAATTTATCTTAAATTAGTAGCCTGAAACGAAACCGGGAAATTGAAATATTATTTGCTCGCAATATTCTGCTTTTTTAGTCTATTTAACAAGGCATTCACACAGTCTGTTAAAAAGACTCCAAAGTACACCTATACGATAGGTGCCAATATGTTTACGGGATTTGTTGTAAAGCACGACCGGTATATGGGTCATATATCACAGGGAATCACTACCGGGGCAGAGGTGTTGATCAATAAAAATACATATGGAAATCAGATTTGGGAATCGGTCTTCAAATATCCGGATGTTGGTTTTGCCTTTTCATATTTCAACTATGGGAATGATATGCTCGGGGAGTCCATTGCCGGAACCTTTTACATGGATTTTATTCTAAAAAGAACCCGGAAATTTGAAGCCCTTTTAAAAATCGGTACCGGGATCGGATTTCATACAAAACCCTATGACCGTGAAACCAATAATCAAAATATAGGGGTTGGTGGACCTGTCACGAATGACATGCAATTACGTTTGGGATTGAATTATAAACTGTCAGAACGGTGGAAATTAACCGGCGCTTTGACCCTGTCCCATTTCTCAGTGGCCGCTCTGACTCAGCCCAATAAAGGGATCAATATCGTTTCAGCAAATCTGGGATGCACATATCGCTTCAATAGTATTGCCCCGGAATATTTGCCTGTGGATGAAAATTACACATGGGATAAGAGATTAAAGTATAATATTAATTTCAGTTATGGATTAAAGAAAATTCCTCCCATTGGTGGCCCGAATTTTGCTGTATATGTGCTTACGTTTTATGTAAACAAGCAAGTTTCCAAAATAAGCATTATCAATGCAGGTTTAGACGGGTTCAGTAATACCGCTTTAAAGGAAGAAATGAGGCAGGGGGATATAGATCCCAATACACTTGATCATAAGAGAGTCGGATTAATCGCCGGTCATGAGCTAAAGATGAATAAGATCTCACTCCTGACGCAGCTTGGGTTTTATATTTATCGTCCTTATAAAACAGATAAAATAGTATATCAGCGTATAGCACTCAAATTCTATTTTGGAAAGAATGTATATCTACATTACGGATTCATTACTCATTTTGCCAAAGCGGACCATTCCGAATGGGGGATAGGAATAACAATTTAATTTATGAAAATGTTGATCTTGTTCATATCGATTGTTTGTTGTGCTGTAACTTTTTCTGGTTGTGACAGCGAAAATGCATTTGGTTGTTTTAAAAAACCGGGTGAGATTATCGAACAGGAAATTCAGCTTGGTTCTTTCGCTATCATCAAGGCATTTGATGAAGTGGATATTTATCTGGTAAATTCAAGTGAACAGCGTGTATTTATTAAAGCCGGGAAAAATCTGATTCCTCAAATTCATCTCACCGTTGAAGATGGGATACTCAGCATTACCAATGATAATTCATGCAATTGGGTAAGATCCCCGGAAAATCCTGGTCTTTACATATTTTCAAACAATATTTCCGGAATTGAGATCTTCGATTTTGCGAATATTTATTCTGAAGAAACTTTGGTTCTTGATAATCTCAGTATTTTCTCTGATGGAACGGGAAATTTTGATATGAACATTGACGTGGATTCTCTGATTATCACATCAGCATATATTTCGAATTTTACTTTTAGTGGGAATGCAGATTTTCTTGACCTCATCATTACAGCTGACAGCCGTTTCCTGGCCAGGGACCTTTCCGCTATTGATATATTAATCGACCATAACGGTTCAAATAGAGTTGAACTTTATCCTGTTAATAAATTGGAAGGAATAATTCAAAGTACAGGCAGTGTTTATTATTTCAATGAACCTGAAATTCTTGATGTGACAGTAAAAAGTACGGGACAATTAATCTACTTATCAGATTAGTTTTATTGAAACTTCGATTCAAACCAATTATTATATTCGGAAACGATTTTCCTAATATCTTTTATTTGATATTGTTTAGCTTCAATCTTTTTCATTAAATCATCAAAATCACCAACATACCTCCTTATTTTCGGGATAAACGATTTTCTGAAGGATTTAGCAGAAAGCAATTCAGCCTCTCCATCGGTCTTCTTAATATACAGGTTTTCGAGTGAGCTTTCCGGATAGTCTAACATGATGCCTTTGGTCATTTTTTCGGCCTCTTCACTGTTAATATTCTTTTTCAGTTTATCCTGCTCATCAAATACACGCAAAAGGGAAATTGGCCCTTGAACTGATTCAAGTATTCCAAACCTCTTGAATTTATATTGTCCATCATAGGTTTCCATAACTAAAGTGGTGCTGACCCACAATTTTTCATTTATAGAATATCCTCTGATGTTATCAGGAGTATACTCTTCCATACCTGAAGATCCCTGAAAAGGATTAAAGTATACCCTTTTCTGCATAACTACGGGATAGTCATATTTGATCGATCCCATGATGGTATCACCAGCTATTCCAAGAACATAACCGGGAATACTTTCACCTTGGTTATGCTTTGTAAACCAATCCTGTGGGAAAGTATTGATGGAAATTAAAATGAAGGGTAATACTATAAAAGATTTCATTGTTGGGCGCCTGGGGCTTGTTTCGGTAATTTTAATTTTCAATAAAAGGCCGTATTTGTTCTTTCCAGATCAGGTAACCTTTTTCCGTCATATGGAGACTATCTTCCAGAAAAAGTACTGGTTCCGGAACACCATTCTCATTTAACATATCTGTATAAACATCAATATATGTTAAATCCTCATTTTTACGGGCAAGTTTCTTAAATTTTGCATTTAATTTTTCATATTTATCTTTTAAATCCCATCTTCTTGGACTTGGTTTTGCGGAGATAATAGCGATATCCGGATGGTTCAGATTTCCACGAATCATTCCAAGAAGTTCTTTAAGGTCCTTCATGATTGTATTTGGACTTTTATTACCAGCTATATCATTATCTCCTTCATAGATAACGATCTTCTCAGGATTATATGCGAGTATCAGGTCCTCAAAATAATAAATGGCATCTGAGAAATGCGACCCTCCAAAGCCTCTGTTAATTACTGGATAATCTTTAAAATCCTCTTCTAATGATTTCCACATTCGCATAGAGGAACTCCCTATAAATAAATAACATCCATCAGGAGGGGGTTCAGTTTTATCAGCCTGTTTATACGAATTGATTTCATCCTGAAATCGCAATGGATCAGGATTGTCTTCGAAAAATAAAATCAAAGAGATAAGAGCAATAGCCACTTTCATCATACAAAAATATAATTTCTACTAAATCATAAAGATAGGTATTTATATGAATTCCATCTATATAAGGACTGGTTAATGAATTCATCTCACCTTAACTAAAAGATCATGATCTGGCAATGTCATTATTTTGGAATCAACAAAAAAATGCATACTTTTACAGGCTATGCCTATCAAAAGCATAATAAAAGATTAACATATGAACACTATACCAAATAATAAAAAATATGAATTTTAAACCAAAGTTAGTAAAGAAAGGAGAAAGCGAATCAAAGGTCGGTACAAGCTCAAACTATGAGCCGGTGACAAAGTACATGACTACCGATCTGATTACATTTACCCCGGAAACAGATATAATCAAAGCGATTGATACCATGATCGAGCATCAGATCTCCGGAGCCCCTGTTTTGAATGAAAACAAGGAATTGGTTGGAATGATCTCGGAAAAGGATTGTATTACGGTTATTATTGATAGCGTCTATCATAACCAGCCTATATCTACCAGTAAAGTATCGAAATATATGACTACGAATCTAAAAACAGTTAGTGTTGAAGCTGATGTTGTAGATGTAGCCAATGAATTTCTAAAGAAGAATTATAAGAGGTTTCCTGTTACAGACGATAAAGGACGCCTGGTTGGGCAGGTCAGCCGGAGAGATATTCTAAGAGCTGTAAAAGCCATGGATATTACGACCTGGCAGAATGAAGTTAAAGTATCCCGTTCATAGCGGGATTTTTTTTAGTATCCGAATAGTTCAGGCAACCACAGGGACAGGTCCGGGAGGTAGGTCACCAGCATAAGAACAGCAATCATTGCTATAAACATCGGCAGCAAAGGCTTAATTACATCCTGAATTTTAACTTTAGCGACACTACAGCCAATGAACAATACTGAACCAACCGGTGGAGTGCATAAGCCCACACTTAAGTTAAGCACCATAATAATTCCAAAATGAATAGGTGATAATCCCAATTGTGTCTGTACTATCGGAAGGAATATGGGAGTGAATATAAGCACTGCCGGGGTCATATCCATAAATACACCTACGAACAATAGAATCATATTTATTATCAATAATATGATGAATGGATTATCACTGATGCTCAATAATCCGGCACTTACATTTTGAGGTATGTTTTCATAAGCCATGATCCATGAAAGGCCCATACAGGTCGCTACCAGCAACATCACTATAGAAGTGGTTCTTACCGATTGAAGTAGTATATCGGGCAGGTCTTTGTAGGTTATCTCCCTATACAGAAGTGCAAGGATCAAAGCGTACAATACCGCAATAGCAGAAGCTTCAGTTGCCGTAAAAAAACCTGCTACAATACCTCCTATTACAATTACAAGCATCATGAGGCTTGGGAAAGCAGCCCAGAATTTTTTTAATCCAAGGATTGTTTTTTCCTTATTTTTCCTGATCTTCCATCCTGAGAATATGATGAATATCCCTATTAACAGGATCCAGGCAGATCGATATATGGTGGATGAAAAGTTACTATGAGCATAGAACATAGCACTGATCAGCATCAAAATAAGGACTGAGAGAACGAGTATTTTTAATAGGGAAAACGCAACTCCCTTGATGCCTTTTTTCTGATATATCAGAAGAGACATGGATGTGATCATTATAGCAATGCCTGTCAGAATTCCCGGGATATAACCTGCAAGAAATAAGGCCGTAATGGAAGCACCACCACTTGCGAGGGAATAAACTATAAGAACATTACTTGGTGGAATGGATAGCCCAGTTGTCGCTGAACTTATATTTACCGCGGCACTGAAATTTTTATCGTACTTTTCTTTATCCATTTCCGGTCCCATGATACTCCCGATTGCAGAGGCTGCTGCTGCCGATGAGCCGGAAATTGCCCCAAAAAGCATATTCGCTATCACATTTACATAGGCCAGTCCACCCGTTAATCCGCCTACAAGTACTTTTGCAAAATCAATCAACCTGTGGGCGATCCCACCTGAATTCATTATATAGCCCGCCAGAATGAAAAATGGTATTGCCAATAGAGCAAAACTGTCAAGACCGGTAGCCATTCGCTGGGCAAAAGTGGTAAAAGCTGGTAATGAATCAATACTCACCAGCATGGTCAGTATGCCGGAAATACCAATTGAATAAGCGATCGGAACTCCGATGGACAATAGAAAAACAAAACTCGCTACCAATACTAATACTCCCAAATATTCCATATACAATTACTTCTTATCTGATTTTAATAAATCAAGACTATTATCTATTGAATAAAACAGAATAATCAATCCGCTAACAGGAAGAACAATATATACGTAAGCAAGTGGCAACTGCAGTGCTGCGGATTTAACTTCCAATGTAAATCTTGTATAAACCAGCCATATCCCTCCAATGACAAACACAAAAAACGAAAACAGGAAAATCCCAAAATGTATAAACAATTCAAGCCTCATTTTATTTTTAGGCTTGGACTTCTGAAGCAGCAGATCAATTGCAAGATGTTCCTTCCTGCCCGTGACGTATGCCGCTCCAAAAAGACTCACCCAGATCAACAGAAAACCAGCAAGCTCATCTGTGAACGAACTCGGGGAGGACAGAATATATCGGCTTATTACCTGCCACAACACATCGATCACCAGGATGCTCATTAGCAAAATCAGCAGTTTTTCCAGGATTGAATCTACATACCAGCGTAATTTCATAATTAGAGATCTATTGAGTCGCCTGTATCCTTTTAATATAACTATATAATCTTTCCTGATCCTTATAGGAATCATATACCTCATCTACTTTTTCAGCAAATAGAGATTTATCAGGATAATAAATGGTCACTCCTGCCTTTTGAACTTCTTCAAGAGATTTTTTAACTGATTCAGACCAGAGTTTTCTTTCTACGGCCACCGATTCAGTTGCAGCCTGTTGGATCCATGTTTTTTCCTGCTCACTTAATTTTTTCCATATGTGCTGGCTGATGATCAGAACATCGGGTACGGCAGTATGCTCATCAAGTGCGTAATGCTTACACACTTCATAATGGTGGGAAGTATAGAAACTGGGGGGATTGTTCTCTGCACCATCGACTACTCCGCTTTGCAGGGCAGTGTATAATTCACCATAAGATATTGGTGTCGGGGAACCTCCAAGTGCTTTAACCATATCCATGGCGGTTTTACTCTTCATTACACGGATCTTCATGCCTTCAAGATCAGAAGGATCTAATATGGGTTTATCTATTGTGTAAAAACTTCTGCTACCGGCGTCATAGAAACACAGGCCACGGATGAATCGATTTTCTGTACTTAATAAGAAGTCCCGCCCTATCTCTCCATCCAGTACATTAACG
>CBDUCT010000181.1:0-7522 GCA_965365715.1 uncultured Cyclobacteriaceae bacterium
CCTCATTTTTGTGGCACAGCAGGTTGAGAATACTCTTTTGTCTTACGTTTAACATTATTCCAATGGTAAAGATGCTGCTCCAATTACGCCTGCGTCATTTCCGATCTTACTTATAACAATATCAAGGGGATCAAAGATCATATCGCGGGCATATTCATAAAACGTTTTTTTGATCTTATCCAGGTATATATCACCCCAGCTTAACAAACCCCCTCCCAGTACGATAAGTGGCGGATTGAATACCTGGAAAATATTATACAATCCTAATCCCAGGTAGAATCCACTGTCAAGGATAACCTCTTTTGATATGGGATCCCCCCGGTCAAATCCTTCTTTTAGGAATTTACCATCAACGGTTGAATAGTCAAAATCTTCCGGTATGTCCATGCTGGTCTCTTTTCCTCCTTCAATTTTCTGTTTGAACAAGTGGGGGAGAGCCATACCACAGGCGCAGGACATAAGGCATCCCTTGTTTCCACAGGTACATAATAGGTCACTGTCAGGATTTACTATCGTATGGCCGAATTCACCGGCGGTACCTGTAATGCCCCTGTAAAGCTTATGATTTATGATTATACCTGCTCCAATTCCGGTACTGATTGTGAGAAAGATCATACTGTTATATCCTTTCCCGGCCCCGAAATTGAATTCCCCAAATGCCTGTGCATTGGCATCATTATCAAGGATAACGGGAATTTTAAAATTGGACTGTATAGCATCCCGCAGTGGATAGTTCTTAAATCCTTTCAGATTGGATGTTGTGATCATAACACCATCCCTGAATCTCAGGTGGCCGGCGCATCCCATACCGATACCCAGCACATCTTCTTCATTAAGTTGGTTTTTTCTGAACAAGGTTTTGATATTCAAACTCACTTGTTCTACAAACAGGTCTTCCGGTTTATCAACATGATCGTATATGATCGATTTATCGATAATACTGCCATCATGGTCAACCAATGCTGTAGATAACTTTGTTCCTCCTATATCTACACCACAAAGGACTTTCTTCATAGATATTATTATAAAAAATGCTCTGTTCGCGCAATGATATCATTTTGCGTGTCAGGAGACAATGTAGTAAAAAATGCGGAATATCCGGCTACCCTCACGATCAGATCCCTGTATTTCTCCGGATCTTTTTGTGCAGCCAGCAGGGTCTCCCGCGATACAATGTTATATTGGACATGCCATCCTTTCAGATCGGCAAAAAATGTCCGGATTATTGATATCAGTTTCTTTTTATCCGTGTCATTTCTGATGGAAGCTGGTGAAAGCTTTTGATTCAGAAGAACGCCACCCATAATCCGGTCGGTTGGTAGTTTTGAAACGGACTTGAAAACTGCGGTAGGGCCTTGTGTATCAGTCCCGGAGGTAGGGGAGCTGCCTTCAGCGACAGGTGTAAATGCTTTTCGACCGTCAGGTGTGGCCGGGACAACAGATCCTGAAGGTACATTGGCCGAAATGCTGGAAGTCCCTGCATAATACTGACATCCGATGGGCCCTCTGCCATAACGGGTTGTGTGATAGTTACCCAACTCATTGATAAATTCCATGTAGGCATCTACAAGCAGTTGATCCACATAATCATCATCATTGCCATACTTAGGTGCAAAATTCAGTAGCATCTGCTGGATCCTTTCTGCCTTTTTTCCAGTGAAATCATTTTCAATTGCTTCCAGGAGATCTTCTTTGCTTAATTTTGCCTCCTCAAATACAAGTTTCTTAATGGCGGCCAGTGAATTGCCGAGATTGGCGATCCCGACCTGAAGGCCGGAAATAAAATCATATTTCGAGCCTCCTTCTTTTATGGTTTTACCTCTTTCTATACAACTGTCAACAAAAGTGGAACACAATATATCAGGAACATTTTCTTCCAGTGCTGTATCAACCGCAGTATCAATTTCAACCGTCTTTCTGGTATAATATTTAATTTGATGTTTCCAGGCATTAAATAGATCTTCATAAGAGGTGAAATTATTAAAGTGGCCAATGCCCTTGTGGAAAGTTTTGCCGCTTTGGGTATCCAATCCGTCATACATAGCAGCCAGGAAAACACGCATGAGGTTGAGAAAGCTCATTCCGGTACAGCGGTAACCCCATTTACCAGGTACTGCGATCTCGATGCAGCCGATGGCAGAATAGTTATACGCATCTTCTTTTTCCACCCCGAGTTTTATCAATTCAGGGATAACGATTTCATCATTATTGAATGCCGGCATTCCGAACCCCTTTTCAATGACGTGAAGACACCGCATTAAAAAATCATCACTGATATTTTTATGAAATCTTACCGATAAATTCGGCTGGGTGAGTTTCATGTTGCCAACAGAATCCAGGATAAGATAACTTAGATCATTCACCGCATCAGATCCTTCGGCAGTTTGTCCGCCAATGGTTACATTCTGGTAAAGAGGGCCTCCTGCTGAAAACCGGGTATGTGCCCATGGACGGATCTTATTGATAGAGAGTAGCTTTATCCATGTATTTTCAAGCAACTCAACCACCAGTTCATCCCTTATTTTTCCAGTTAAAACATCCTGGCTGTAAAAAGGGTAGAGGTATTGATCCAATCTTCCAAGAGATACAGAATGTCCGTTGCTTTCAATCTGTAATACCAATTGAACAAAGAAGGTTAATTGCAGGGCCTGGTGGAAATTTACCGGAGGTTTTTCGGAAATATGACTGCAGTTCTCAGCGATTATTTCCAGTTCCTTAAGACGGTCAGGATCCTTTTCCTGTTTGGCCATATATTGTGCCTGATCAGCATATCTTTTAATAAATGCTGACATAGATTGAACCCCAATAGTCAGGGCCTCATAAAACCTGGCTTTTCTAATCCCTTCCTGGTTATATCCATTGACTTCGCCGTCATATGATCTTATTTCCGCAAGGTATCCGGATAGTCCTCTTTCCAATATTTTAATGAAATCAACCGCGATATGGGCATCACCGGATGTAAGGTTTCCCGTAGCTTTAATGATGGCGGCATCGTGAATATCCCGCAATTCCTGGGTCATCAAAGCCCGACCCTTATCATACAGCACTTTTCCTTTCCACCAATCCGCAATTTCCACCAATTCTTTTTTATGTTCTTCAGTTATGAAAAAGGCATCACCAGGCCTCTTGTCGAGATCATCCATTTCCTCCGGTAACCAGTCGACAGCATATTCAGGAAAAATAGGGGCAGCCCGCAATTGTGAAGAATGATTTCCAACAATGAGTTCCCCTTCATCAATAAATATGGTCATTTCCTTTAGAGTCTTCTCCAGAGCCAGTGCCCGTTTGATTATTACAGGCTTTTCTTCATTTTCCTTATAAACTGATGTATAAAATTTTGCCCTTTCAGTGCAGACAGAAGGCTTTGCACTAAGTACTTTTTCTCTCAGTGTATGAATTCTTTTTGAGATCTTCTTGCTTTCCTTAATTTCAATCATTTTATCCTCCAATTTTGGCATTAAATCCTTTTAATTTGGCAAATTCCATATAGGGTATTAGCTCCGTATCTGATACGGCTTTATGACTCCTGTAGGGATTATCCATCCCCAGCATTTTGTATTTTTCTGTGCCAAGGGTATGATATGGGATGAAATGTATTTCCTGCACCGATTGTAGAGAAGCAGCCAGGTTAATAATTCCCTTCATCTCTTTTGATGTATGGTTAAAGCCCGGGATTACAGGAATCCTGATGATAATATTTTGTTTTAATTCATCCAGTTTCTTCAGGTTTGTAATGACGAGTTCAAGGTCACCTTCAGTATATTCCCGGAATTTTGATCCTTCGGTATGTTTCAAGTCTACCAGAAAGCAATCAATTTTCCCCAGGCATCTTTCGATTTGATTCCAGGTAACATGAAGGGTAGTTTCTACAGATGTGTGGATCTTGTTCTTATTAAGTTCATCCAGAAAATAAGTCACTGAGCCGTTTTGCGATAATGGCTCACCACCTGATAATGTTACACCACCCCCACTTTCCTGATAGAAAGGTTTATCTTTTTCAATTTCTTTCAAGAGTTCCAGGGCGCTGAGGTCCTCTCCAATAACTGTCATGGCTTTTGAGCGGCAAATATCTCTGAGATCTTCTTTATTTTTAATATTTGCCCTGTCTATGGAAAGACCCCCATTTTCAAAGCTTATAGCCGGTTTGCCCATTTGAATGCAATCCCCAAAATTCTTACAAATTCTTTGATCATACATCAGGCTGGGCCCATAGGTTTGACTTTCAGGATTCGAGCACCATTTGCATCGAAGTGGACAGCCTTTAAAAAATACTATGGTCCGTATACCCTCACCATCATGAATTGAATATCGTTGAATATTGAATATCATATTATAGAATTCTATATCAAAGATAAAAACTTTCGAATGAAAGTAAAAATAATTTCATATGAAAGATCATAATTTATAAAATACCATTGAGGTCTTTCAGGAAGGGGGGAAATACTATTTAAATGGCCTTTTATCCTTTGGGTCACAACGGGCAGCCTCCAAAACTTGAAAAAGTCATTTCATTCACAGACAGAGATCTGAGTTGAAAGGGCAGTTG
Source organism: uncultured Cyclobacteriaceae bacterium (assembly GCA_965365715.1). Classification (GTDB taxonomy): domain Bacteria; phylum Bacteroidota; class Bacteroidia; order Cytophagales; family Cyclobacteriaceae; genus JAGTVG01. The sequence continues at coordinate 4,547 of CBDUCT010000181.1, forward strand.
ATACCTTTTAGAAACTGTTAATATATTTATCACAGGTTTTACCGGACCATATAATAGATATTGGTCAGCCATTTTGAGGTGTCAGGCTCATTGACGGGATCAGTAATATATTCTTCAATAACCACTTCATTTAATTCAAATACATTTTCTTTCATATAATCCTCCATGGCATAATGGGCTTCCGCACTTCCTTCGTATGAACCGTAGTATTGAATATGCAGGGATTTTCCACCTACTTCTATTATATCAAAACCGTCGACATCCGCCTGTTCGGAAATGGGGATACCCGCTGCCATATCGGCCACATTGTTTTCCATATCCCAGGTATACATCAGGCCGCTGGGTGCTCCTGCAAGGGAAAGTTCAAGTAATTGTACTTTTTTCATGATCTCCTGGAAGTTTGTAGCATAGAAATTTTGGATGTCACTGAACTTTACAGTTGCTCTTTTGGATACATAATATTTAGGCTTCATATCAATCTCATTGATGAAATACCCTCTTTTGGTGTGATTATTGACGTACGCAGCTACCTGGTCTTTAAGGCTTTGCAAGCCTCGCTCATATTGTGGACCGATCATATCTTCCATGCTCATGAAAAGCCCCATTAAGTTCATTGGTCTTGGCATATTTCCATCCATGCCCCAGGTCACTTCTATACCGTCCGGAGTTTCTTCAAATTCATAATAGGTAAGGTCATGCGCTTCCCAGGGAGCTGTAAAATCCAGTTTCTGTTCGATCCGGGCATCCGTAACAGAAATCGTGGATAAAGAACCTATCCCCACAGAATCATTACCTGACCAGGAGTACACGGAGCCAACTTCCCCGTCAGTTCCGGTAATTTCATAAGTCATGTTAGGATCCAGTTCGGACCATGGACTCCATTTTACGAAGTTTTCAAACTTAACAACCTGATCAACGACAATATTTTTCGGAGCATCAATGGTCACTGACCTTTCCAGATTATATTTTGTGGGTAATACCATAACCAGGATGACGCCTATCACAATAACGATGGCCAGAATAATTCCTATTACTTTTAAGATTTTCATGGTCTTTTTTTATTGTTTAACCTTCAAAGATTAGAAAATTGTTTTTGATAAGCAAGATAATTTATCTGATAAAGAATTGATTTGATTGAATCCAGATAATATTATTACAAGATTTATTAGTATTAGCCCAAGAGATTTAAAAGTAATCAGAAATTTATTAAACGATTTAAAGGCTTTTTCGTAAATCCATTCTAATTACAATTTATTTTTCGACTCGTACATTTATTCACTCTAAAATTTTTAAGATCATGATCAAAAAAGCAAACCTCTCATTTTTTCTTTTAATTGTTTCATTAATGTTCATCTGGACTTCTTGCGCAACAAAAAAGGCTTCGGGCCCGAGCTATGTCGGGAACTGGAAGTATGAAGTGCCTGAAATGCCAGGTGACAATACGGGCGTCCTGATTGTAAGTAAAGAGGGGGATGTGTATAAATGTATGGCCATAACTGATTCCGGATATGAACAGAATATGGATAACTTTGATATACAGGATGGTAAGATGATCGCTTCTTATGATTCTCAGGGTACTGCAGTTGAGGTATTAGGAACCTTTGAAGGGAATACCATAACCGGAACCATTTCCGCACAGGGCATGACCTTGGATTGGTCAGCGGTTAAAGTAGAACAATAGTTGATTATAAAGTAATTTCCCTTAAAAAAGAAAAGCCCCGGAGAACCAATTGGGAGTGTAATTAAAGGACTGATCAGGCTCTCCAGGGACTTATTTAGCTTATCATACCGGTTTTTTACATTGGAATTCGCATATAATTATCCATTTTCTACTCTTTATGTGGAAATTTGGAAAAGGTCACCCAGGAATTTGATTTTTTTTAGGATACAGATGATTATTCAGGTTTCCTTTTGCCAATATCCGGGTGTGTTACGAAATAAAATCCAGCAGCTGCAAGAAGTGAAATAATACCAGTACCCCACCATAATATATCAAATCCCAAATTTGCAATGACCTTTGATCCCAAATAGGGAGCAATGATCAGAGCAATTGAAAAGGATATGGTATATAGGCCCATATAGGAGCCTCTATTGCGTTCATTAGACCTGTCCACAACAAAAGTTGCCATAAAAGGCATAGCAAAGATCTCTGAGATACTTAATATGAGCATGGAAAATACCAGTAAGGAAAAACTATGCCCGAGGTTCAACATGGTGAAAGAGACACCCATTAATATCAGACCTATGACAATCAATGTATGCAGGCGATATTTTTTGCTAAGAATATAAACCATAATCATTTCCAGGAAAAATACAGTAATTCCGTTTACAGCCAGCAACCCGCCTATCAGTTTTTCATTCAGATCATACACCTCCCGGTAATATATGGGTAAGGTCATGAAAAGCTGGAAAAATAAAGTGGCGAAAACACTTGTCAGGAAAATAAAGAATAGAAACCGCTTGTCTTTATATGCAGATTTGACTTTAAGAACTTTGTTTTCAGATTTTTGTTTAACAGCCTTAAACCCTTTTCTGTTCTTAAAGTATATATAGAACACAATACCGGCAAGAAAGCAGGTAATGCCATCAGCGAAGAACAGTATTTTGTATGAGATGGAAGCCAGCAAACCACCAGCCAGCGGACCAATCGAGAATCCAAGATTTATGGCCATTCTGTTCAAAGAAAAACTGCGGGCTATATTTTCAGGTTTAGAGTAAAAGGAAATAGATGCAGCATTTGCTGGTCTCAGGCCTTCAGCCACCATACTGACAATAAAAAAACCAACCATCAGCTGGTAATAGTCTGATAAAAAGGAAAGAGAAGTAAATATGAAGGCACTAAAAACAAGACTGAGGAATTGTACAATAAAATGCCCGTACCTGTCAGTAAGCCGACCTCCCAGGTATCCTCCTGCCAGCGACCCGAGCCCATAACTACTTAAAATTATTCCTGTTTGCTCAACACTGTAACCAAGA
>CBDUCT010000182.1:0-7518 GCA_965365715.1 uncultured Cyclobacteriaceae bacterium
ATGATGTGGCGCAACCTGGTCAGCATGGATGTAGAAGAGACTATCCGGGCAAATCCCCTGGATGGTATCGTGCTTCTGACAGGATGTGACAAAACCACCCCTTCCACATTGATGGGTGCCTGTAGTGTTGATCTGCCCACCATCATCGTACCGGGAGGGCCTATGCTTAATGGAAAATGGCGCGGTATGGATGTTGGTTCGGGGACTTTTACATGGCAACTGGCTGACGCCCTGAAAGAAGGTAAGATCACGAAAGATGAATTGAGGGATGCTGAATCCTGTATGAGCCGTAGTGCGGGTCATTGTATGACAATGGGTACAGCATCATCGATGGCCAGTGTTGTGGAAACCCTGGGATTAACACTTCCCGGTGCTTCTTCGATTCCCGCTGTCGATTCCCGCAAAAAAGTGATGGCACACCTTTCGGGAAATAGAATTGTTGAAATGGTGTATGAAGATCTGAAATTATCTGCCATTCTGACCAAGAAAGCTTTTGAAAATGCCATAAAAATAAATTCTGCAATCGGTGGATCAACGAATGTGATGATCCATCTATCTGCTATTGCAGGCAGGATAGGAGTGAAGCTCGAAATAGATGATTTTGATCGCTTAGCAAGCGAAATGCCATTATTGGTGAATTTGATGCCGGCAGGGAAATATCTTATGGAAGATTTATTTTATGCCGGAGGCTTACCGGTTGTTATCAAGGAACTCCTTAAAGAAATCCATTCTGATGCCCTTACTATAAACGGAAAGACTATTGGCTATAACTGCCAGGATGCGGTATGTTATAATAATGAAGTAATAACATCCCTTGATAAACCCTTTAAAAAACAGGCTGGTATTGTTGTTCTCAAAGGTAACTTATGTGAAAATGGTGCAGTTATTAAACCTTCCGCAGCGACCGACCATTTAATGAAGCATACCGGCAGAGCGGTGGTATTTGAATCTATTGAGGATTATCACGAAAGAGTAGATGATCCTAACCTGGATATTGATGAAACATGCGTGATGGTGCTCAAAGGGGTCGGTCCCGTGGGATACCCGGGAATGCCCGAAGTGGGGAACATGGAATTACCACAGAAACTACTAAAGCAAGGCGTCAAAGATATGGTCCGGATATCTGATGGCAGAATGAGTGGTACTGCTTATGGAACTGTCGTTTTGCATATATCACCGGAATCTTCAGTCGGAGGCACACTAGCTCTGGTAAAGAATGGTGATTTGATAGAATTGGACGTTAAAAAGAAATCGTTAAATCTATTGATTTCTAAAGAAGAGCTGGCAAAAAGAAGAAAAGAGTGGACTCCTCCTGAAATCGCTTCAGATAGGGGTTATGTAAATTTATATGTCAACAACGTAGAACAGGCGGATAAAGGATGTGATTTTAAATTCCTGAAAGGGGGTTCTGGTCAGAAGGTATTAAGAGATCTTCATTAAATCATATTCGTTATTCTTGGTTGATGCTATGCTTATTATCCCCCTTTATAAACAAAGGATTAAAGCACTGTTCGTTTTTTTCGTAACGGATTAGCATCTAATAGGCAAAGTCAGTCATATAATCCATTTCTATCATATCAGTATTAGAACCATAAGTACCCCTGTTTCGCTTATAGTTATTAAGTTTTAGGCTGAGATTTATTGAGAACATCGGGGATACGGGACTGAATTCATTTTCAGTATAGAAATATTCTGTCTGGCTGGCAGAGGCAAAGTTCATTTGCTGGAAAATATCCCGTACCTGGAAGGTCAGGCCCAGTTTGCTGTCCAGAAAATCTTTTCGAATGGCGAGGTTCGTCATCATAAACCCTTGCCGGTTTCCCTGAGCCGAAGCTTTATCACTGTTGTATATACCATTTAGTTGAATTCGAATATCCCAGGGAAGTGTGAACATGGACATCAGTCGGCCGTTCCAGCTTAAAGAACTGTTATCAACATACTCGCCAGATGTTTCTCCACTGATGGTATATCTGTATATGCTGGTACTTAATGTAAATCTCCACCATTCAAAGAGCTGAAGACTGGCCATTGCTTCAACACCATAGGATTCATCGTTGTTGAGGTTGTCAAAAGTGGACACTATCGTTCCGTCATCCGTGATATTCTGGACCATGGTCATTACGTTATTCGTTTTCCTGAAAAAGGCTTCAGCGGATATGAATGACATAAAGAATTGATGCATATAGTTCAGTTCGTAGGAATCTATGAACTCAGGTTCAAGGAATGGGTTTCCCATCCGGATATTTCTGCTGTCCATATATTGGGGGAAAGGATTAAGCTGCCTGTCCCTTGGCCGGTTCACGCGCCGGCTGTAGCTGGCCTGCAACTGATCACCTGAAGCAAATTTATAGCTTAAATGGAGAGAAGGGAACAGGTCAATTCTGTCAATTTTGTATTTCTGATCAGTTGTGATCTGATTTACATCCCTCCCGGTATATTCTGTCCGAAGACCCACCTGATAACCCAGATATCCTATGGTGTTTGAATATACACCATATACAGCCTGGATATTTCTGAATATATTTAAATCGTTCAATGTGGAATCTGTTTCTATGTTTAGCCCCTCTTCATCAATAGTATTCAGCTCAAAGTGAGAATCTGAATCTTCTATCCTGGCAAGATATCCTGCCTCCAGTTTGCCTCCATCCTTAAATGGTTTGGTATAATCTGTGTTAAACCGAATTCTAATATTGTCATTATTTTCAATATTGGATTGAGTATATACCGGATATATCAGGTTCCAGTCATTGTCAGACTTGTACTCAGTGAGGTCAGTTATTCCTTCGTTATTTGAACCCATAATTTGAAGACCGGTTTCCAGCTTATGCCCATTCAGGTCGAAATTTCTAATATATGTGGCCAGGGCATTGAACTGAAGACCTTCATCTTTTGAAGTGTTCTCTGATGTCTCATAATATTCTTCTGAGGTTGGGATATATCCAAATACCGAATTTGTCTGAGTAAAAGCATTATTTTTCCTTTTTCCGATTGTCCCCTGCAGGGATAATGTACCCATCTCACCCACATTCATATCATAACCAAGTTTAAAGTTCATATTTCCACGACCTCTGTTCCCCGAAGTGGTTGAGGTCTGGGTTTCAGTAGTATCTTGAAGATATGTTTCCCGGTACATGTTCCCGTCAATCTCCATATCAAGGATCCGGTAGTCGAAGCCCATGGTGACTGTTCCTTTTTCGGTTCTGTACACTGTTGAGAAATCAACTCCATATTGTTGAGGTGTGCCCGCAGATCCATTGATGATCGCACTGATCCCGTCCGCGAATTTCTTTTTCATGATCACATTAATGATCCCGGCATCTCCATCAGGGTCGTATCGTGCAGAAGGATTGGTGAGGATCTCAATATTTTCCACCGCATTGGCCGGTATCTGCTGTAAGGCTTCACTTCCTGTGAGAACAGAAGGTTTGCCATCAACCAATACAGTAAAATTGGAACTGCCCCTGACCGTTACATCCCCATTGATATCTGTTTTAACCGATGGCACATTTTCAAGGGCCTCTACCACAGACCCACCCCTTGCTACTATATCCTGGCTTACACTGATGACTTTCCTGTCGATCTTATAATCCACTGTCTGGGCTTCAGCTGTAACGGTGATCCCCTCCATCATTTCTCTGGATGGTTTCAGGATTATATCCCCAAGCATTATCTCCTTATTCTGTACTGAAATGGTGATATTGTTGATCCTGATCTTACGAAAGCCTACGTAGGATATTTCAAGTGCATAGTTGCCGGCAGGAATATTTTTCAGGTTGAATATACCTTCTTCGTCCGTGATCACACCGGTAACCGGTTCAAAGCTTTCGGATTCGTAAATAGCTGCAGAAGCATATTGAACAGGATTTTGCAAAGAATCTGTTAAAGTGCCTGAGATCCGGCCAATACCCAACGCCTGATTGTTTCCCTGGAAATTACCCCCACCACGCATTCCACCTCCACCGGTTCCCCCCTCTGCTCTTACACCTGGCCTTCCACCGGGAGGCCCCTGAGCATATGAGGTGTAAAACGAAACTAAAAATAGAATTGAAAAAAACGATATAACTATGAATTTATTCATAATAAGTTATTAAGGGATGATGATTATTCCTGCCTTTGTGATCTGTTACCTCCACCTGACTCCATACGTTGTTGCATTCTGTTACGCATTTCCTGTTGCTGGCGTAAATATTTCTTATACTGGTCTTTTGTAAGAACCGTTTTCATTTCTTTATTTTTAGAGGCATTGAGTTTATCCATTTGCTTCATGACTTCATACCTGGAAGCACCCTCTTTCCTGCCAGCTTCAAATTCCCTGGAATATTTCATATTGATTTCAAACACCTTGTCTTTAGTTAAAGAATCCAGTTTCAGAAAATCAGCTGTTCTGTCGGTTTGTATCTGTACCCTTTCTTCCGGAGGCAAATGCCGAAAATCATTCCACTGGGCAATTGAATAGGAGCTGATCATCAGGAGCAATAATAAAGTCAGAATCTGTTTCATAATACAATGATTGTTTACTTAAAATTACGTATTTGAGCTCCTGGCGTAAAAAATATTCAACCAATGGATGGTTTTACTAAATGAAAAGCGAATACAATAAAACGTAAGGTAATGATCGGACGGTTGACAGGTTTTCCTTATCGAAGAAATGGGAAATTCTCTTTCATAAATTTTGGTGGTAATACTAAAAATGTATGTACTCTATGGAATGGAAGAATTTTAATATTCAAAAAAAAGAGGGAACTAAGATTGGCTCTTAGTTCCCTGTAAGTAAAAACTAATGAATTTTAGATATATCTTCTTATCTCTTAATGGGTTTTACCGGGTATTTCTTCATAAGTTCCTGAACAACACGCGGTATATTCCGTTCCCTTGATTTCGGATTGTCATCGATCTCACCGGAAACAACCCCTTGCCAAATAAGTTTTTTTGATTGTGTGTCAAAAACATCACAGACAAGGGTCCCAACATAATAATCATATTCATTATACGTGGTATTTGAGGCCCCCATTCCCCATCCCCAACCTGGGCCATAGCCCCAACCACCATAACCCATATGCGTGGTATACGCTGTAGCTCCGGTTTTCTGGTCCATGACAATAAATAATGAAACGGTTATATCCCCACCTGCCTGTTTAAGCTCAATACCTCTGTTCATAAATTCAGTAGCAAAAGCACCTTCAATTCTCTCTTTGTCGAAAGTGTTTAAAATCTTATCACTGTCCTTTGCCCAACCATAATAACTTAATGTTTTATACTTTGTAAAATCAACGTTTTTATCATAATCCGCCCGGAATGTAGTGTCTGAACAGCCAGCCAGTATTGCCAGGGAAAATAAAATTGGGAATACCTTCTTCATTATTGTAAAAATTTTATTGTATTTAGAATTGTTTAGTCTAATTTAAGAATCGGTAAATATACATCATTTCTTATAACAAAAGATGATAAGTCTGTTTGTGAATGATTAAAGGAAATTTATTGTTATATTTTTAAATAGTTTTAAATATGAAGTTTTAATTAGATAAAATTTACGATGATAGCTACAATAGAAAAACTGGAGAATTATATTAAATCAGTTCCCGGAAGATTTCTGGCTATTGACGGAGTGTCTGCGGAAAATAAACCCAGCCCGGATAAATGGAGCAAAAAGGAGATCCTCGGTCATCTTGTGGATTCTGCAATAAATAACCTTCAAAGGTTGATCCGGATACAATATGAACCGGGTGTCAAAATTGTGTATGATCAGGATTATTGGGTGAAAATTCAGAATTACCAGGAATTGGATAAAGAATCGGTGGTTGAGCTCTGGTATTTAATGAACCAGCAATTCATTCGAATCATTAAAAGTTTCCCCCCTGAAAAGCTGAAACTGGAAATTGATACAGGTAAAGCAGATGTGGAATTACATACTGCGGAATTCTTAATTACCGACTACCTATCCCATATGGAACATCATCTAGAGCAAATCTTCGGGTCCCCGGATTAAATAAACCTGTTTGGAGAATCTTTTTTTGGCAGGTTAAATAGAATGATCATCCAGACTGCCACGGCAAAGACAAGGATTGACATTAGAAGATAAGGCTGGCTAGGACCAAGATCATAAATTCCCGGATCAACTATTCTGAATCTATTCATGTCAATTGCCGAGTTCATCTTTGAAAAGAACTGAAATTTTACCGGCGCGACCATGAAATATATAAAAATTGAAGCAAGCAGGCCGATAATAATCTTAGGCATCCATTTCATCAATGGTGATTGTACAGCATATTTTTTCCCCGTTGCATATATTTTATTCATGATATTGTCTTCCATATCTCCTGCAGGTTCCATAAGAACAGACCTTTTTAGAAGACCCTCAATATCTTTTTCCGGAATATTCTGTGTGTCTCTCATATCAACGATTTCATTTCAAATTTTAAAATGGAGAATAAACTGGCATAAACCTTTTGCCTTGCACGGTATAATTTTACCTTAGTGCTTGACTGAGTCCAGCCTGTGATCTCACAGATTTCAGGAACGCTATTCCCTGATATATAATACAATGATAATACCAAAGCATCATCATCGGGCAATTTGCCCAGCGCCTGGCGAACATATTTCTCTCTTTCGCCCTGCATGATCATATTCCAGCCATCCAGATTGAAATTATTATGTCTGTCATAGGTGTCGATTTCATCGTTTATCTCCAGCGTGCTGATTTTCTTTTTCTTGACTTTAGTCAGTGACTGATTATACACGATTTTCAGGAACCAGGAGGCAAATTTAGAATCTCCCTTGAACTGATGGATCTTTTTATAGGCCCTCAGGAAAGAATCCTGTACAACTTCTTCAGCATCTTCCACATTTCTCAGAATTCTGAAAGCAATGGAGTAAGCAGGGGATTTAAATTCACGGATGATCAGTCTATATGCTTCCTGATTTCCGGCCTTTACTGCTTCTAATGACTCTGTAATTTTTGGATTTTCTCCTTTTGCCTCCATTATCTTAAATGACCATCCATTCTATAAAATGGTTACAATAAAAGTAAGAAATAAAAAATGGAATTCCATTTAAAGTTTCTTTGTAACCTTTTTTTCTGGCGGTTTGTCATACGGTTGAAGAATCAAATTTTAAACTTAAAATATATAATTATGGAAGAACTTGCTCCAGCTCTTATGGGTATAGCCATATTTGCAACCATTTTTGGAATTGTTTATTTCTATTTGAGTTACAGGAATAAAGAACGGCTTGCTTTAATCGAATCCGGTGCCGATGCTGATTTGTTCTATTCCAAGAAAAAGAAAAAGTCTACCACACCCTTTACCCTGAGTATTGGATTGGTAAGTATCGGTCTTTCAGTAGGAATCACATTGGGATTTATAATCGAGAAGGTTCTGATTGCAGTTGAACAAACTGAGGGTAGTGATGCTGAATACCCCCAGGTATATTTCGCCATGATATTTCTTTTTGTTGGAATAGCTTTGGTGAAATCATATCAGTTAAGCCGCAAGATTGACAAAGAGGATAATGGAAAAGAAG
>CBDUCT010000183.1:0-7514 GCA_965365715.1 uncultured Cyclobacteriaceae bacterium
CCATATCAATTATCAACTTATGATCTCCCGCCATGATTAGAAATTATGTGACAATTTCGATCCGAAATCTGTTTAGAAACAAATTACACACATTGATCAATATTATTGGTCTTACAATTAGTTTTGCCTGTTTTATAACAATTAGTCTTTGGATTGCTGATGAATATAGCTATGACAAATCTTTAGAGAACCGGGATCGGATTTTTCAACTTACAATAACTCACCCTACTGGCGTAAAAGATCCAAATGTTCCATATATGTTACCGATTATGCTGGCGGATGATTACGCTGAAATACAAAGATTCACTCGTATCGTCCGGCTGAATAATAAAATAACTTGTTCGTTTCGAATTGAAGATGATGAAGGTAAACATAAATCATTTAATGAAGAAAATGTATTCCAGGTTGATACCGGTTTCTTCTCTATTTTTTCCCTCCCTTTAATCAGTGGTGATAGAGCGAGTGCTCTGGAACAGCCAAACAGTGTTGTTTTGAATTTTGAAACATCTCAGCGTTTTTTTGGCAAGGAAAATCCTATGGGTAAGAGTATCACATTAAATGGTAATCAAAACTTTATCGTAACCGGTATATTCAATCAAACCGGTAAATCACATCTGGAATTTGATATACTAATTCCTATTGCACATAATGAATACCATAATTGGAACTGGGCTGATCCTACATATATCATCACACAGAAAGGAACTGATATTAGAGAATTCAGAAATAAGATAGCCAATTATTTCGATCTGCATCAACCCTATAATCTTAAAGGGAACTTTATTTTAGATATTTTACCTATTTCCAAATCCTATTTGAGTTTTGGGCGGATGAAATACATCTATATTTTTTCTACAGTGGCCTTACTGACTTTGATCATTGCAGGAATTAATTATGTTAACCTTTCTTATGCAGGCTTTTCAAAAAGAATGAAAGAAATGACAGTCAGGAAGACTGCGGGTGCAAACAGATCCCATTTGATTATTCAAATCGTTTCAGAATCTGTTATCCTAAGTTTTGTATCCTTATTTTTTTCAATAATTATTTTAGAATTAGTACTGCCTTCTTTTAATATATTATTTAACCGGTCACTTCAACTCAACCTGAATTCCCATAGAATTTTAGCAACTACTATTTTCATTGCAATCATGGTTTTCGGATTTTTAACCGGTCTTTTTCCTGCCATCTTCATGTCCGGGAAAAACCTTTTCAATAAGTATAAGTCGAATCTTAAGATCTCGAAATTCAGGAATTATGCGGTGATCAGCCAGTTTGTGATATCAATCTTGTTGATTACCTGTTCAGTATTCATCCTTAAACAGCTGCAATACATTCAGAAGATACCCCTGGGCCTGGATCCATCTTATATCATAAAGGTTCCGCTCAATCGTGAATTGGGCATGAAATTTACTTCCTACAAAGAAGAATTGTTAAAGAATCATAGAATATTCAGTCTTTCCAGCGGACAGGCTGTTCCGTTCAACGAGGATTATAAGACGGGCGGCATCCACTGGCCTGGAAAAGATCCCGACAGTTCACCTATGTTCAGATATTCCATATCAACAAATGGTTTTATAGAGACGTTTGGGATGAAAATTTCTAGCGGGAGGGATTTTCTTGAAGATTTTCCTTCTGATATTACAAATTATATCGTAAATGAAGAGGCCGTACGATATATGGGCCTTGAAAATCCCATTGGTGAAAAAATCACTTTCTGGGATATACCCGGAGAGATCATTGGTGTAGTGGAAGACTTTCATCATGTATCTTTGCACCGTGAGATCCTGCCGCAGATCATATCCATAAACCCGAGACATTACGCAGCGCTTAAATATGTATTTATCAAGGTATCATCAGATAATATACACGAAACAATTGATTATATTCAATCACAGACTCAAAGTATGCTTCCTGATTATTCTTTTGAATTTAGTTTCATCGATGAGGAAATAGATGATCTATACCATTCGGATCAGAGGTTAGCCAAAGTTATAATGTATTTTACGATTATCACACTCATAATATGCGCACTTGGAGTATACGGCATTACGGCCTTTCTGGCTGAGCAAAGGGCCAAAGAGATAGGAATCAGGAAAGTTTACGGAGCAACAAACCTGAGTATAGTATCCTTATTTAACATGAAGATCATCAGATGGGTAATCATTTCCACACTCATAGCGCTTCCTATATCCTACGGAATATCTTTGTTATGGCTGAATAATTTTGCCTATAAAACTACACTATCCTGGTGGGTTATATTTTTGTCAGGATTCGTTGCAATAATAATTGGCTTAAGCACTTCAAGTTATGAGACCATAAAGGCAGCCTTGAAAGATCCGGTAAAGTCCCTCAGGTACGAATAAGTATCCAGGCATTTACATTTCTGATTTACATGCCTTATACAACAGGTTCAGTTTATTTGGATGATACATATATAGGTCCGATGTGAGTTTATAAATTAAAATTCTACAAAGGCCGCTTTATTCTCTTTTGTTAGTTCAATTATTTTTTCAACGCCATTCACCTTTATTGTATGGGTACCAAAGAAAGCCCGTATTATACAATATCCTTCGGCATCTGATTTTCCCTTGAATCTTGTCCACCACTCATCAAAAACCAATGACTGATAGGCATTCAAAGATGCCCTTGGAGTCCAGTCTTTCTTATACAAGGAAGAAGCCGGGATCCAGTTGGCTCCCTCCCAGAAACCCCAGGATAATATCCCGCCCACTGCAGGGTGGGCGAAACAGATGCGATAATAATCTTCAAGATTTCTGGCGAACTTTTCTTCCTCCTCCTTAGTGGGGACCAGGGACTTATCCTGCAGGAACCTGGATCGCTGACCGGGCATATTGAATTCCGTGATACGAATGGGCAGACCAAATTGTGCCAGTACATCAAGAGCATATCGAAGTGTATCCCTGCTGAAGTCTTCAGCATGAAGGTGGCCCTGCACACCCAATCCATCTATAGTCATCCCACGCCCCTGCAGATCTTTGATATGATCTGAAAATTCCTGCAACATTCTCCCCGTCAGGATGTCATAATCGTTGAGAAAAAGCTTTGCTTTAGGATCGTATTCTCTTATCCAGTCTACCATTTGGACGGTTATACCAGGTCCCAGCCTTTCCTGATAATAATCACCATGCATCATTTCATTATTAAAATCGTATTCAACAAAGCGGTTTTTATATCGCGGGGCGATGGTCCTTGCCCGCTTACCCAGCTCATCATATAATTCTTCATCCGTTAGGGCCTTAACCCACTCCTGTACGTAGTATATTCCCCAATATAAATTGTGCCCTCTCAAGGGAAGGTGGTTCTCATCCGCCCAGGCAAGGATCCTATCCGTAGTGAGGAAATTTACTTTTCCTTTTTCGGGTTCCATATGATGCCACTTCAGGGAACTTGCCGTTACACCTACATTGAAATTTTCAATGAATTTCTGTTTATACATATCTGCATCCTGTTCACTCAGGTTTCCATTAAATGCAGCACTGGTCACAGCTGAGCCAAACCAGAATTCATGCTTTTGTTGTTCCAGTTCAACACTTGTCTTTGGATCCGTTTTTACTACTATTACACCTGTACGATATTTTTCTATGGAATCTGCCAGGTTCCACTCATCTGAATGGGTCATTTTTAATTCACTCCATACTGAAGATGAGTTCTGTGCAAACAGGCAATAAGTAAAAAATAGAAAGGCTAATGTTAGACTATACTTTTTCATTTTTCCCGGGTTAGTTTATTCAAAAAAATTCTTTTAAAGGATCTGACAATAAGATCCAGAAAACACAATTAACCTTAAATAAGGATTTACAGGGTATGCAATTCAACAGCCCAAATTACATATTTAAAAAATTATTGATTGTAGTATCCAGACCTCAGAATGCCAAATCATAGCATAATTTAATATTTTTATTATTAATATCTTTATAATCCATAGAATAAGCCTTATCTACTTTCAATGATTTTTCTTAACTTGCGTTACCTTCCTTCTTACCTTTAATAAACTTCAGTGAAGTAAGGTGCTAAAGCATCGGAAGGTGAAAAATAGGTTTTTGAAGCTGATTTAATTAATATAAACATCGCCTTCACTAAGCGCCTTCGTCATGAATGACTTCGGTGTTTAAAAATTTTCGGCGAATAAAGTATGTCAGAAAGACGGTTAGCGGCCATCATGTTTACGGACATACAGGGATATACTTCCCTGATGCAGGAAAATGAAGAAAAGGCCATCCAGGCCAGGGATAAACACAGGTGGATATTCAAATCCATTACGGAGATACACAACGGAAGGATCCTGCAATATTATGGAGATGGCACTTTAAGTATTTTCGACAGCGCCATTGATGCTGTTAAATGTGCTATCCAAATGCAGCTTGGTTTTCAGAAAGAGCCTGCCATACCCGTGAGGATAGGAATTCATACCGGTGACATAATTTTCAGTGATGAGGAGATTATTGGAGATAGTGTGAATATCGCATCACGCATTGAATCTTTAGCCTCCGCCGGGAGTGTTTTTATTTCAGAAAAGGTCTATGATGAGATCAAAAACCAGAAATCCATTAAAACCCAGAAACTTGGATCGTTTAAGTTGAAAAATGTTGAAGAACCAGTTGATGTATATGCCATTTCGAACGTAGGCCTGGTTGTACCCTCCCCAGAGATCATCGACTGTAAATCAGCCCTGGATGATACTTCTTTCTCTCTTAAACAAGAACAGCGAAAGTCAAAGAACTTAATCAGAATATCGATTGTCTTAACAGCCATTACAATTATTGCAGCCCTGTTATTTTTCTTTTTGAAATTCGGAACTATAAATAAACCAGACCTGGATAATCTGGAAAAATCAATAGCGGTTCTTCCTTTAAATTATTTAAGCGATGATCCAAGTAAGAAATATATAAATGACGGGATTCTGGATGCTATCACTGGACATCTCTCGACAATAGAAGGGTTAAGGGTAATGCCAAGAACATCTGTGGAACAATACAGGGGAACTACGAAAACCGCTAAAGAAATCGGACAGGAATTGGATGTAAGCTATTTGATAGAAGGGAATTTTCTGATCGTGGAAGATAAAGTATCAATCACCATACAATTGGTAGTTGCAAGGGATGAGGACCACATTTATTATAATGAATATAAAAGGGATTATAAAGATATTATTGCTGTACAAAGTGAGGTGGCGAAGACCATTGCCGGAGAAATAGAAGTAGCCATAACACCTGAAGAAAGGGATAGGATCGAAAAGGTCCCCACTAAAAACCAGGAAGCTTATGATGCCTATTTAAAAGGGCGTGACTCATTTTTCAGATTTTATATGAACAGAAATAGTGCAGACCTTGAGAGCAGCATACGACTTTTTGAGGAGGCCATAAAAAGTGATACCACATTTGCTGATCCTTATGCATGGATGGGCCGGGCCATCGAATACCAGATCGGACAAAAGATATTTATTGATTACGATGAAAATACCATAATATCTCTTTGCAACAAGGCCTTAGCGCTGGACCCGAACCTGGCTGACGGATACTGGATAAGGGGCCGGTATTATCGAAATATTGGAGAGTTCCAAAGGGCCATTGAGGATCTTACCAGAGCAATCGAAATAAATCCCAATAATGTATTGGCATACCGGTATTTAGGCAGTACTTACTTTTTAAACCGGAACTATGTCCGGGCACTCAAGAATTTCAAGGAGGCTGAAAAATTAGAAAGGGGAAATGAATTAACACAATTGTACAGTGACATAGGCCAGCTCTATACCTCGATCGGGGAATTTATAAATGCAGAAAAATATTATAAGGAATCTATACGCCTGCAACCTAACTTCATTGAAGGGTACAGGAACCTGATCTGGGCATATATCAGACAAGGGAAATTTGATATTGCCCATAATTATGCGGAAAGACTGCTCTCCCTTTACCCTGATAATATGGATAGCTACAGCATGATGGCTGAAACATTATTAAACATGAAAAGATATGATGAAGCTGAGGTCTATTACAGGAAATGGGAGGCAAAATCGAAAGAATCAGGAGAAAAAGTACTATTTAACCGGCATCGTTTTGCCCTGATTCTGTGGATGAATGGTAAAAAGGAAGAAGGCACCAGGCTTTTCTACAAGCATATGGAAGTGTGTGGAAATAGCATAAGGCAAGGGGGTTTGTATGGTAAAACACTGGCAGCCTATGATCTGGCAGGGATACATGCCATTCTTGGCGATAAAGAGGAAGCATACAATTGGCTGAGAATATACGCAAGAGATGGATTTATATATGGATTTCATAAATACATACTGATAGATCAGTTATTTGAAAGCTTGTGGGATGATGAAGAATTCAAGGCCATCGCCCAAAGACAGGAAGAAAAATTAGCAGGGATCAGGGCTGAAATTTGAGAAATAATGTCGGGAGGACTGGAATTACAGTCTAAAGATTTCGCTTTTAAAACTCGACGCGATAACTTACGATGGGTATTAATCCGGACATGGGATAATCTTCGATAGATTCATTTTCAGGATTATATACCTGAGTCCAAGTATTTAGCCGGTTGGTTACATTCTGGATATCCAGTGAAAGTACGTGTTCAGCTTTTGGCCTGTAGAAATGCAGGCGTATGCCAATATCCAATCTGAAATAATCCTTATTCTGTTCAGAAAATATTTTATCCCATGCATATACGGCCTCGCCTTCTTCTATAGATTCGTCGAGATCAATGGGTGTCTGTCGCTTACCGCCGGACCATATCAGTTTGGCATTAAGGCCTACCATTCGCTTTTCACCCCATTTAAACTCTTTCCCACCAACAAAATTATTTATATAATGAATGTTGTATCTTGTGTCACGCCATTGACCATCAGCTGGTTTGTATTTAGAATCAAACAGGGAACTTGTTACCAGAAAATAGTAGTCATTGCTGAAGAATTTCTGAAGTGTAAGTTCCAATCCGTAATTTCTTCCTTTACCGATATTGGCCAGTGAATCTTCCGGCCATATTCCTCCAAAAATGGGAGACCAGAATTTCTCTGGATTAGTAGGAACCGGCAAATCAGTTATGTACTGGAAATAAGCTTCTGCTTTAAATGAAAAGTCCTTTCTGAACATTTTTTCATAAGATGCTATAAAATGATGGGCCCTGGCCATTTTTAAAGATTTGTTCGGCATATAAATCGAGCCATCCTCCAACTCAACCTCCACAAGATATACCGGTAAATTTTCATGTTTACTGTGTTTCCCATAACCGAAACCAAGCTTCTGCTCTTTTGGCAATCCTACTACCAGGCCCAGTCTGGGTTCAATAACATTGTCATTATTCAAAGCAAAATGCACATAATCCAATCCAGCGGTAAGAATTACATTATTCGAGAACTTCTGCTTCACCTGTGCAAACACCTGGTACAAATTTGTTTTCCCATCACTGTTGAGGAATGTATTCCATTCCTGAGTGCTGTCATTTCTTGTACGCGAATAATAACTATAGTTTAACTTATTATATTTCACACCTGT
>CBDUCT010000184.1:0-7511 GCA_965365715.1 uncultured Cyclobacteriaceae bacterium
CTTTTATCTTTCACAGGTTTAGCCATAATTGGAATATTTATAGGTACTTATATGTCAAAGTTTATAGATAACCAGAAATTGAAAAAAGGCTTTGGCTGGTTCGTGATTATTATGTCAGTTTATATTATATTGAAAGAACTATCTCTTTGAAAACAAATAAAAAATAATAGATATGGAAATTAAACAATTTTATGATGAAACATTGGCGCATGCCTCTTACGCAATCATAAGTGAGGGGGAAATCGCCTTGGTTGATCCTGCCAGGGATCCTCAACCGTATTATGATTTTGCTGAAGAAAAGAATGGTCATATTGTGGCTGTGATTGAAACACATCCGCATGCGGATTTTGTAAGTTCTCATCTTCAGATCCACAAGGAAACTGGTGCAAAAATATATGTCAGCAGGTTGCTTGGTGCAGATTACAATCACATCACCTTTGATACCGGTGATATCCTTAAGCTAGGTTCAATAACCCTGAGGGCACTGAACACGCCAGGGCATTCTCCCGACAGCATCAGTATCGTAGCTACCGATGATAATGGTAAAGACCATGCGGTATTTACAGGTGATACTTTATTTATAGGCGACGTGGGCAGACCTGACCTGAGAGAAAAGGCCGGTAACATCACCGCCAAGCGTGAACAACTGGCCCGTGACATGTACAAATCCACTCGGGAGATCCTTATGCCGCTTGACGAAGATATTTTAGTATATCCGGCACATGGTGCAGGCTCATTATGCGGAAAAGCCCTGAGTAAGGAAACCTTCAGTACATTAGGTCAGCAATTAAAAGAAAACTATGCATTGCAGGAGATGTCGGAAGATGAATTTGTGAATGTCCTTCTGGAAGACCAGCCTTATATTCCAAAATATTTTGGTTTTGATGTAGGTGTCAACAAGTCTGGTGCTGATGATTTTGAGAATAACATTGCAGCTGTTCCACGGTTGGACTCTGAAGCAGAATTGGATAAGAATGCCTTGATCATAGATACCAGATCCAGGAAGCTATATAATGAGGGTCATGTCCCGGGTGCAATAAATATTATTGAAGATGGGAAATTTGAGACCTGGCTAGGTTCCATAGTAGGTCCTGATGAAAAATATTACCTGATAGCAGAAAGTGAAAAATGTATAGAAAGTGTTATCAGAAGATCTGCAAAAATCGGTTATGAGAAGAACCTTTTAGGCGCATTATTGAATCCATCATACGGAACCAAAATTCATTCTGAAATAAATGTAGATGGTTTTAAAGCTTATACAGATAAGTTCACCATAGTTGATGTAAGGGTTGAATCCGAAGTCAGGGCAAATCCATACTTCAGTGAGGCAATAAATATCCCACTGCATGAATTGAGGGAGCGGGTTAAAGAAATACCTTCTGATAAACCGATAGTCGTACACTGTGAAGGAGGATACAGGTCCGCCACAGGGTCAAGTATAGTCGAAAAGGCTTTTCCGGAAGCAGTTGCTTATGATCTAAGCGAGGCGATAAAACAATTTAAAACAGAGAAAGTCAGCTGAGCGTAGACGCCGGTTGAAAACACCAATTAAATCTTATTCGGGGGATAAGATTATCTCCCATCATTAAAACTATACTATTAAAACAGAAGAAAACTATGTTCAATTTATTTGGAAATACAACAGAGAAATTTCAGCATATATTCTGCGATGAGTTGCAGAACCTGATAGGTGAAGATCAGAAATCAGGGAATTATGAAATCATAGATTGCCGGACGCCCGGTGAATATCATTCCGGACATATTCCCGGGGCAAAATTAATTGATCTCATGGATCCGGCTTTCAGGGAAAGGATCGAAACTTTGGATAAGAGCAAGACCTATTACGTCTATTGCAGAAGCGGAAGCAGAAGCATGACAGCATGCCGGTTAATGGCAGATGCAGGTATAGAAGACCTTCACAATGTTAAATTTGGTCTTATGGGGTGGCAAGGTCCTTTGGAGTAATTAGCTAGAAGTGAATTAACCGGACAGTCATCTATTTGCCGAATTGCGGTTCTGGAAGTACGACTGTCCGGGAAATACACTTTTTTAAAACATATTATGAAAAAATCGATAATATATATCCTTCTGCTAACAGGCCTTTTTTATTTTTCCGCTTGTCAGCTGGATAATCCTGAAATCAGCATTTCAGCCAAGGATTTTTTAATGCTTGACGATAGGTCAGAATCGATTATTCTTGATGTTCGAACAGATTCAGAATTTCAGGCCGGTCACGTGGAAAATGCAATATTGATCAGCCTGCATGACCGGGATTTTATGAATAAAATAAATGATCTCGATAAAGAAAAGACCTATTATGTTTATTGTAAGTCAGGATTAAGAAGCAGTTCAGCAGTCAGGAAGATGAAAAAGGAAGGTTTCTCAAAAGTTTATAATATCAGAGGAGGGATCTACGATCTGACCAGGAATGGTCTGGAACTTGTAAAATGATATCAAGCTCCTTAATTTTTAGATCACCTGTTAATTCACCAGCGTTTTTTCTTAAATTAGCTATTCGCAAAACCGAATACCATGAAATACTTTAGCAGTAAAATTGTTAAACCACAAGATATGAACCCGGGAGGAACGCTCTTTGGAGGTACGCTCCTGGGCTGGATAGATGAAGATGCAGCTATTTATGTAATTGGAAAGCTGGGCTCAAAAAGCATTGTTACAAAATACATGTCAGAGATAAATTTTGTGAGCTCTGCAAGGAATGGAGATATCATTGAGATCGGGTTTGAAGTGGTCGCTATTGGAAGAACCTCGATAACTATAAGAAGCCAGGTAAGAAATAAATTGACCAAACAGGAAATAATACGGATCGATAAAATTGTTTTTGTACACGTTAATGCACTCGGGAGGCCCGTCCCACATGGAATTACCAAACAAGTTTAAACTCTTATCTTTCCAGATGAATTGTTTATTCGTAACATTCTTCTATTTCATTCTGCCATTACAATCAGGTCTCATTCAAGAAAATTAAACAATAGCTAACATTTTTAGTTTTATATTAATAAATTTAGGATTACTAAATTTATTGGCCTTGCTATTGCCGAATTATTCCATAGGATCAAAATTCAAAGAAATTGAAGAATCGCTGTCATATGAGTTTTCATATCGATTTGAACCGGCTTATGTTACAAGAAAGAATCAGCTCCTCCCTGTAATTTTAGACCATAATGAAGGAAAAATTGATCAGGCCAGATGGGGTATTAGAAGTTCAATAAAGCAATCTGTAGTTTATCCATGGGTTCGGGCGGAAGGAATCATTAAAAAAACACATACCCGGGTACTCATAAGGAAGAACCGGTGTTTGATCCCTGCGAATGGTTTCTTCATTAATAAAAAAAATGAAAGTACTTATTTCATCTACTTCCCAAAAAATAAAATAGTAACTTTTGGTGGAATTTGGAGACTATTGAAAGGCAATGAAATGGACAGACCGGTTATTACATTTTCATTAATCAGTTGTGCATCTTATGGAAAGATATCCACTTTGACAAATCGCATTCCTCTGATTATTCATCCGGGGTTGCGTCGCAAATTCCTCAAAAAAGACATACCCCTGATGGATATTACCAGAATACTAAGAAAAGAAAGCAATATAGATTATAACGGGATTCCTGTACCTCCTGATTTACTTAATAAGCCTGATATATCTGGCAGAGATTTTCATATATCCGGGGAAAGGTGGTTGAAAAACCGCAAATTTCCTGAGAAATCGATTTTAGGCAGTTATTACTACCACCAATCCTGATGTATGCAGTTGTTGACATAGAAACCACAGGCAGCTTTACCGGCCGGCATAAAATTACAGAGATCGCTATATACATCTTTGATGGACAAAAGATTATAGATGAGTATCAAACCCTGGTCAACCCGGAATCAAGCATACCGCCATATATCTCCTCCATGACCGGGATTACCAATAAAATGGTGGAAGATGCACCCAAATTCTATGAAGTCGCAAAGGATATTCTACTTAAGCTGGAGGGACATATATTTGTCGCCCATAATGTGAATTTTGATTATAATTTTATACGTCAGGAATTTAAATCACTTGGAGGAGATTTCCAGTCTAAAAAGCTCTGCACAGTCAGGCTCGCCAGGAAGATCATTCCCGGGCTTCCATCCTACAGCCTCGGTAATCTGGCAAAACACCTGGGGATAGTAATCAATGGTCGCCACAGGGCCTTCGGGGATGCCAAAGCAACAGTGAAAGTACTTCAGCATCTCCTGGATAATGACACCAAGGGTCATGTTGAGAAAGCTTTAAAAAGGAATTCCTTTGAAGCTACCCTTCCTCCCAACCTGACCAGGGATCAGTTTCTCAAATTACCGGAAGAAACGGGCGTATATTACTTCTATGACCACAAGGGAAAAGTTATATATGTTGGGAAGGCCAAGAATATTAAAAGCAGGATAAAAAGTCATTTTTCAGCCGGATCTGAAACCACACAGAAACAAAACCTTTTCAGGGATATAGTCGACATCAGCTATGATCTTTGCGGCAATGAACTCATTGCTTTACTGTTTGAAGCCCATGAGATAAAACGACTCTGGCCTCCTTACAACCGGGCACAAAAACGTGTATCCTGGAATTACGGGATTTACACCTATGAGGATCAGCAGGGGTATAAACGGTTTTCCATCAGCAAGATCAATAAATCAGGGGAAGCCTTGATGGTATTTAAAAACCAAATGGAAGCAAGATCTTTCCTGAATAAACGTGTTCAGGATCACAACCTTTGTTCAAAGCTATCCGGTCTGCAGAAATCCCCAACATCATGTTTTGATTACCAGATCAAGAAATGCAATGGTGCCTGTATTGGTAAAGAGAAACCCGGCAGATACAACAAAAGATACAATCAGGCCATTAGCGCCTATCAGAAAAACAATGATTCAATAGCTATCATCGGTCAGGGGCGGACAGAAGAAGAATCATCTGTCGTATGGATAGAGAATGGGGCATACCATGGATTCGGATATTTCGATAACTCAGAGGACCTGGGAAATGTATTTCATCTGAGATCCTTTATCAAATCCTATAATGATGACCAGGATATCCAACGCATCATCCAGATGTACCTGCGGAACAATAAAGATTACAGGATTGTTCCTATTGAGTAATTTTTCTCTTTTATATTCACAATATATTTCCTTATTTTTGATTGAGATCAAAATATTTTTTAACATGAGAAAATTAACTTTTTATTTTTTCCTTCCATTAGTTTTTATCAGTTGTACAGAAACGAAAAATGACCTTAGCCCAACAACAACTTATGAACAATTAAAAGAGATCAATCTTCCCCAAAAACCGAATATCCTCTGGATCACCTGTGAGGACCAGATGCCTACCCTGGGAAGCTTTGGAGATCCGGTAGCCGTCACTCCCAACCTGGATAAACTGGCAGGGGAAGGGGTCCGTTTCACCAATACTTTTTCTACTGCCGGGGTATGTGCCCCAAGCCGCGCTACGCTTATTACGGGGATGTATCAAAATAGCATAGGCGCTCATCATATGCGTACCCTTGGATCATCGGAATTCCGGCCGGTACCCTCCTATTCAGCGGTTGTCCCGGAATATGTGAAATGCTATTCCGAATACCTGAGGCAGGATGGATATTACTGTACCAACAACGTCAAACAGGACTACCAGTTTATACCCCCGGTAACAGCCTGGGATGAGAGCAGCAATAAAGCACATTGGAAAAACCGTGACAAAGACCAGCCCTTTTTCGCGATTTTCAATATTACGGTCTGCCATGAATCGGGTATGTGGCGCAATAAGGATCACCCATTAAGGGTTGACCCGGCGGATGTGGTGGTTCCTCCCTATTACCCGGATAATGAAGTGGTCAGAAAAGAACTGGCAAGAAACTACTCAAACCTGTATGAGATGGATTCTATAGCCGGTGTTTTTCTACGTGAACTTGAGTCTGAGGGACTGCTGGAAAACACCATAGTCTTTTTTTACAGTGACCACGGTGGCCCGCTACCCAGGCAAAAGCGGGAGATATATGATACCGGGTTAAAGGTCCCCATGATTATCCGCTTCCCGGACAAACAAATGGCTGGCGAAGTGGTGGATGAAATGGTAAGTTTTGTGGATTTTGCACCTCCTCTTTTATCACTTGCCAATATAAATATACCTGACCATATGCAAGGACAGGCGTTCTTAGGAAAAGAGCAAGCACCCCCCAGGAAATACATATATGCGGCCAGGGACCGTCTCGATGATGAATACGATATGGTCAGGGGAATACGCGACAAGCGTTACAAATTCTTCAGGAATTACCAGCCTGAAAAACCTTACATCATGGACATCGAGTACCGGATGCAGATGGACCTTATGAATGAGTTGATCCGTGCCCATGAAGCGGGTGAATTGAATGAAGCACAGGAACTCTGGTTCGCGCAAACGAAACCCGAAGAAGAGCTTTATGATCTTGATTCGGACCCGCATGAACTGAACAACCTGATTGATGACCCGGAATATACGGCCAAGGCGGATGAACTGCGGTCTGAACTGCAAAAGTGGATGGATGATATCGGCGACAAAGGATTCATCCCAGAAGAGGAAATGATCTCTCAAATGTGGGGTGGCCGGGATGCTCCACCCTCAACTGAACCACCTGAACTTACTGTATCAGAAAACAAGGTGAGCATTGAATGTGCCACTCTCGGTGCGTCTATCGGATACAAGGTCTACCTAGAGGATAAAGAGCCTGAGGCCTGGCAGGTTTATACAGAACCCTTCAGTCTGAAAGAGAGTGAAATACTTAAATACCAGGCCCACCGTATAGGTTATGAACCAAGTAAAATCCAGGAATACCAAATGTTAAAGAAATAGATCAATGTCAAAGAAATAGATCAATGTCAAAGAAATAGATCATGGAAGAAAACCAGAAAAACCAGTCCAGGAGGGCGTTCATTACCAAAACTTCAATTATTGCCGGGGGTGTATCACTGAGTCCTGAAATTTTCAGTGCGGTTCCGTTGAGAAATCCGCTTGGCAATAATAACGATAAGATAAAAATGGGTTTTATCGGCCTCGGAAACAGGGGGACACAATTGCTGCATCGGTTCATGGGGAATGAAGATGTGGAAATAACGGCTTTTTGTGATGCATATGAACCCTATATGGACCGGGATTACAGCAAGGTGGACGACCGGTGGAAAGCCATTGGCAGGATCCCTGAGATGGGGGAAAAATTTGATGGCAATGTGAAGAAGTATTCAGATTTCAGGAAACTCCTGGAGGATAAAAATGTGGATGCTGTTTGTATTTCAACCCCTGACCACTGGCATGCCCTGCAGACTATCGCTGCCCTTGAGGCTGGGAAAGATGTTTATGTGGAAAAGCCTCTGACCATCAATATCAGCGAAGGCCGGGCCATGGTCGATGCACAAAAGAAAACGGACAGGATCGTAGCGGTAGGCCTGAACCGGCGGGGCTCATCGATATATCAGAATCTTTCAAAAGAGCTTCAGGCCGGGAAGATCGG
>CBDUCT010000185.1:0-7459 GCA_965365715.1 uncultured Cyclobacteriaceae bacterium
AAAAGCATAATGACTACCATATCCAGGGAGCGCTCCCCCATGCGCTACCTCAATTAGACTATTACAGTTTTGATATATTCCCAAACCATAACCATAGCCTGATTGGCCTGGACAGGGATCGCCGTTCCAATCTTCTGCATCAGCAGATAATCTGCTGAAATGAGGAGTATGCATTTCTCTCAG
Organism: uncultured Cyclobacteriaceae bacterium; assembly: GCA_965365715.1. Taxonomy (GTDB): domain Bacteria; phylum Bacteroidota; class Bacteroidia; order Cytophagales; family Cyclobacteriaceae; genus JAGTVG01. The sequence continues at coordinate 184 of CBDUCT010000185.1, forward strand.
TGTGCTTCTTTTTACAGGGCCCTGATCAGGATCGCTTCTCGGCGGCCAGGCCGAGAGATGCAAACTCACATATTTGCTGAAATCCTCGATAGTTGTTATCAAACCACCCATAGCTCCATATGAGCCATCGTGCAGGATAGGTTCCAGCTTCCACTCTTGGTCTTCCCATCGATATCCCAGCACCAGTTGATCTTCTCTTATGTTTTCGAATTCCCAGTATGTATCATGCATGCCTAAAGGTTGTAATATAATTTCCCGAATATACTGCTGATATGGAATCCCGGATATCCGGCTGATAATATTTCCCAGCATGGCATAACCCGTATTGCTATATTCATATCGAAATGAGGGAGGATTGGAAAAGGAGATACCGGAATTAATTAAATCGATCAACATCTGATCAGGTTCATCTAGTTGCCGGTCACCCCAGGGATTATCTTCCGGAAAGCCGGCAGTCATGGTCATCAGGTTCTCAATACTAACAGGAGGTGAATCACTGGTTGGATATTGTAAATCCATCATTTCCGGGATATATTTTGATACGGGATCGCTCAAGGACAACTGACCCTTATCCCTTAATATTAGGATGGCCATTGCAGTAAAACTCTTCGTCATGGAAGCAATCCGAAAAGCTGATCTTGTTGATGTGGGGATACTATCCTCTATGTTAATCAATCCGGTAGAGGAAGCTACTACAAGTTCATTATCCACTACGATACCATAAGCAATACCAGGGATATGCCTGTCACTGGCTTTTTCTTCGATAAGCCGCTGAAATTCAGAAGCAAACTCTTGTATTTTTTCAACCCGGTCGTCTATCTCAAAGAGATGTGGTTTATAGTCTTTTGAATAGCCAACAGGTTCAGTTTCAATTAAACCTGTGGAATCCCGGTTCGAACATGCATGTAAAGTAATGAGAAGGCCAAGGATAATAGAAAAATCTAAAAAATACTTCATAATCATATATTCAATTCTGAGGGTACACTTATGCAAGTCAAAGCCTGACTTTGATTCCCCTTTAACAGAGAATGCGCAATGTATTGAAAACAGGTGAAGTAATCAAATGTGAATTTGATTTTGATCCATTCTGTAATTGAAGAAAGGCTTTTATTTTAATATGAAACTTGAGGGTTGGTTTGCTTTCATATGAGTTTTAAATGAATTATTGGATATCTGTATGCTTTCCTCGTTTATTATCCTGCCTCTCAGATCAGAAGTATAGGCCATTTTAAAATCGGAACCCGCTGGCAGCATTACCTTACATTCTCCATCTTCACCCGATTGTTCCCAAAGCCGTAGCTCCATACCTTTTTTTATTTTCCGGTAAGAGGTGACTAAGACACCCTTCCTGCTCAGAGTTATGCCACCTTGTGATGTTGGCATATTACCTTCTTCAATGTCTGAATATACAGCCATAAGTGGTACTCTTGTTTCTTCCGAAGGTGTGATGAAACTTTCTTCAGGATCGTAATCACTATAGCTCCAGATATACATTTTTGAAGAAAAGGATCCTTCGATCCATTCTGTAAAATTAGTGCCCCATTGATTATTGTATAGGTTGACATATACAATACCATTATTCAATTCTTTATTGCCCGAGAACTCGAACAGACCACGACTATCCAGGCTTACACCGGGAGAAGCCGGGCAATTTAGTCCGATGCCTGAACCTGCCGCATCAAATATTGCCAATGAAGTATTCAGAAAATAGTAATCATGATTGGTATTGTCAATAAAGTCATTTTCAGGGTCCACAATTCCACCTGTTCGGTATAATCTGTATTCCGGATTATCTATGTTGAAGGGGAAAGACAACCAACCCGCTTCAGGAAGTGGGTTCGGGACTTTCCCGTCCACGGCCCAGTTGATCTCTACATAAGGTTGGTTTTCATATAACGTGTAGGTGATCAAATATTTTTGCCTGTCAGGATCATTCAATTCTCCGAAAATTGTAGCTCTGCCCGCATTTTTCATATCCAGGTATTCTATTTTTTTGAAAGATCCGGTAAAATCTGTACTCTTATCATAAGGTATCCTGGGCCTGATCATTTCCTCATTTGCCCAGCCTTCCGCACCTGGCTTAATATAGGCCTGATTATATGCCCGGATCTTTTCATAGCCCGGCCTCTCCAGGATATATTGGCCAAATTTTTCATCCGAATTCTGCATAACCAGTTCTTTATTGTTTTTCTTATCGAATAATGATACTACTGTACCGTCTTCCGGGTTTAGGATCAGTCGGAAATATTGATTTTCTATCTTGTTATTGGCTTTATCAAGAATCACAGAAGATTCATGATCAATGGGTTTGAGAACTGGAATATATGTTTTATAACCAAGTGAAGGAATGATGCCTGCATCGAATGAAACCAGGTTGTAATCATTATATACAGGGATCACATCCCCTGATTCAGCATCCTGCAAACCGTATATCTCAAACTTCTTTTGATAAATACCTGCAAACATGGAAATACGCCCTTCCCTTGGCCAGGGCAGAGGATTGTAAACCACGATTTTCTTTCCCTTCACGCCGACGTTTTCAGCCAGGTTTTTTAAAGTTTTATTTTTTACAGGGATCAGGATCCTTTCAGCAGCATGGATGCGGTTTGCTTTCTCCATCCATGAAGTTTCCAGGTAGTCATAGTATCCCAGTGATTTATTTATCTTGAACTCATCATCCCAGGTCCACCGATGCTGGTTCCCATGCGACAAGGCAAGGCCAAAGGTATGTTCATCATATAGCATGATGTTTTCGGCAGTTTTTTGAATATAGGAATCAATATTGATTTCTGTCCCCGTCCATTCATTTAGCTGAGTATTCAGGATCTCCGTATTGAATGTTTCCCTTTGGAGGAACTTACTGAGCTTTGTCTCCCTGGGTTTCGACATATAACCATGTATCCAGGAATCCGGCATATCTCCTTTAATGACGGGGATCTGAGGATTCTCCTTCATAAGAAGATCGTGAAAATCGGATAACCGGCCGATCTTTATGTTTACATCCGGCATTTCCTCCTCAGCTGATCTAAGCAATTCAGCTACTTCCTCCGGTGAAGGGGCTCCTGTATTTTCATGAGTATGGATCATCGCCAGCCAGGTTTTATGAGGCCAATCCCTGGGTGGAAGGATGCCAGACCCATAATATTGCGCCCAGTAGAAGGTCAGCAGTTTAGACCCGTCAGGACCCTGCCACCAGAAAAGAACGGGTACATCCGGGGAAGCCGATCCTGGATTACATCCAATATGCAGAAAGTCTACACCTGCATTTTTTAATACGGTGGGAAGTGCCCAGGAATGGCTGGGTACATCCGTTAGTTTTGCATCCCTCGCTTCCGGCAAACCGAATCGTTGATTTATCCCTGAGGTAATGGACAAGCCCCTGACCAGTGTTTCAAGATCGCTGGCTTCCGTTTCATAGGTCGCTGGCAGGGCATGGGGAACAATTCGCCCTTCAGCAATGGCTTTGCGAAGTTTTTCCTGGTACTCACCTGAGGAATTCTCCAGCATATATTTTAACGGCCATCCTGGGATGGTCCATACAAATTGTTCAGATTCCGGGAGCGTTGAAGTTTCTTCTATTGATCTAAGGGTTTCCTCCAGCATACTGGTTGTGTACTTTTGCAGGACACCTTCCGCCAGGTTAGTATATCCAATGTCCACATGCATTTTAAAAACTACAATGATATCCGTGACAACTTCATTCTGGTGCCCTGCGTCAGTCTCTACAGCAGCAATTTGTGCCTGTGTGGGAGTGAAACAGATCATGTAAAGTATAAAAAGGAAGGTTCTCATCTCCATTATTTCTTATTGATTATTGGCAGCCTTATTTGAGAGGGATAATCCCTGGAATGATGTATTTTATTCCGGGCAATTATGCCCTGTGTTTCATCAAAATTATTTCCTCCCGTATTCAGGTTCCGTTCGAACCTTGGGAAATTACTGCTGGATATCTCAATTCGTATCCTGTGACCTTTCTCAAAATAATTACTCGTGGCCATTGGCGACATTTCCAAGCGATATATTTCTCCTTCCTCCATAAATACTTCCCTGTCATATCCTTCCCTGTATCGTACCCTTTGAATTGTTTCATCCAGGTTATATGCCCGTCCATCGGGGTATACGTCAATAAGTTTTACGGTAAAGTCCGTATCCTTTGCATCAGAAGAGACGTAAAGCGTACTTTCGATGAAGCCTGTAATCTCAACACCTTCCTCAAGTGGTGGTGTTGAGTAGATTAGAATATCTTCCCGGGCTTCTATTTGCTGTTGATCGAATGAACCACCATCTACTGCATTACCGGTGCAGCATACTCCGCCACCATGGGATGGAATGGGATTAAAAGGATCGTAAATAAATTCGTCGGGAGAATCTTTTTTCCCTGGTATATTTGTTCCCAGGATACCATCACCATAAAGACTATTTGCATGGCCATCACTGTTCAGGTAAAATGGGGCCATCACTACATTCTCCGGTGGCCAGGATTCTGAGGATTGCCATACATTGCTCCCCATGGTATAATATCGGACATGTGGCATCGACTTTACTTTGGTTTCTTCGTCCACTTTTAACCACTGATCAAACCATGAAATTATTAATTCATCGTAGTTTAACCTGGCATCACCCATATTTCTCTCTCCTACGATGGTCTCGGCAGTTGCCCGGTTGTAAGCACAATGCAGGGTAGGCGCTATTACCAGATATTGATTATCAGCGGTTTCTTCATCAAAAGCATTACTCCGAATATGATTGTATAATTTCAGGTTTGGGCTTACGGAAACATCGTACCAGGAGACAAACCAGAAGCTGGGTATATTATACGGCATATCATCATGATAAAGTCCCCCTTCATACCAGGCAGGATCATTAGGTTTTCTTCTTATCATTTTATCATAAATCCCTTTCGCACCATTTGCGTTTTTGATGATATCCTGAACGGGGAGGTGCTTAAGTCCTTCCTTCCAGTCTATATCCGGCATATCGGTGGACATGTCGTAGAATCTTTGCATTCGCAAAAGATCTTCACGGGCAATTCCTTCCGGTAATCGTGGCCTCATCTCATCCTGCTGCACACCGTAAAGCCATACTGTAAACAACATTTGCTGAGCCCCGCCCCGGTACCAGTTTCCCTGCTCATAAAGATCACCAACCCGTCCGACGCCAGCACCAAAACCCATTGGGACTGCGGTAGCATGTGCCGGGTGATCCATGGCCGCCACAGCCATTTGCCATTCTGCTGTAGAAGAACAGCCATAAGTGCCTATTTTACCATTACACCAAGATTGCTCCGCGATCCAGCTGAAAGCGTCATAACCATCCGTTATAGGTGTTCCCAGAATATCCCAGTCGCCTTCAGAAAAATACCGGCCTCTTTCATTTTGTATAACATAAGCGTAACCTTTACTAACCATCTCATAAGCATCACGATAAATCCCGGTATTCAAATTACCATCTTGCCAGGCATTGAAATTATAGGGTGTTTTTACAAATATTACTGGGGCAGGCAGGTTGGTTTTGGGTCTGTATATATCTGTTGCAAGACGTATTCCATCTCTCATGGGCATCATAATCTTTTGTTCAATTATGGCTATTCTCTCCAAACGGGATACGATGGTATCTTCCTGAGCATATATGCCGTTGCAAAAAATAAATAGCAACAGCGTAAATCTTATTTTTATCATTGGTAAAATTTTTTGTGAGTCTACGAGATGATATTTGATCATATTACCGACAAGATAATGCCTGTTGGTATTAAAGGCAATAAAATGACCATTGTATGTTCATAATCAAGTTTAGTAATCCTGCAAAAAAAATCCATCTAGGAAACGGAATTTTTTATCATTAAATTGAACCTATATTAATATACAGATTAATTTTTTCATTCTAATAAATATATAAAAGTTACAGTATTTATCTACTAATACACTTTTAATTGCTTTCATTATTATATGAAAAATTATTTTCTAGGGTTAGATATAGGGTCTGTTTCCATTTCCATTGCCATTACCAATGATCTGGGTCAAATTATTCACACCAACTATGATTTTCACAAAGGACAGATTAAAGAAAAATTATCAGGATTTCTCAGTACTATCCAATTAAGTGATATTAAAGGATTAGCATATACATCCTCCACACCTCCGATAATAAAAAATGGCCTGCCTGTTGATTCCAGGATTGCATATATTTCAGCAGCTAAACACTTTTACCCGGAAATACAATCTTTATTAATAATCGGGGCAGAAAAGTTTGGATTGGCTACGTTTAATCAGAATGGGGAATATCGAAATTATAAATCGAATAGCTCCTGTGCTGCCGGCACGGGAAATTTTCTTGATCAGCAGGCAGAGCGGCTAAACCTGGATGATATTCGGGAATTCAGCAAACTAGCCTATGAAAATAAAGGCGGATTCCCGAAAATTGCTTCCAGGTGTGCCGTATTCGCTAAAACCGACCTGATACATGCTCAGCAGGAAGGATACTCTGTAGGAGAAATTTGTGATGGCTTATCTTATGGACTCGCTAAAAATATTGTAGATACTGTTTTTCACTATAATGATGCCTCCACACAAATTATTGCGGCCGGAGGAGTTGCATTGAACAGGGCAGTTATCGACCACATAGAAAAACTAACCAGGCTGAGGATATCGACTGATGAGTATTCACATGTTTATGCAGCTATAGGTGCTGCACTTCGCGCAAAAGATGATGGGCCTGATATAAATCGGTCTTTAAATAACATTGATGATATCGTAGTTTCTGCTAAAAAGGAAAAAGATTATTATTATCCTCCTTTAAAATTGAAATGGTCTGATTATCCGGATTTTCATACTCATCATAGGTATGAATATGTATCATCCATATTTCCATCGATAAAGGCCGTTGAAGTTGATGCATATTCCCAGGTATTAAAAAAGCAAATTCAAAAAGTCTATCTGGGAATTGATATTGGTTCAACAAGTACCAAAGCAGTCCTGATAGATGAAGATAGGCAAGTTCTGGCAGGATTCTATACGCGAACTTCAGGGCAACCTTTGCAGGCAGTCCAGGTGATTTTTGAGAGTATCAGTGACTTTGCTGAAAAACAAAATACTCGTTTAGAAATCCAGGGAGCAGGTACAACCGGATCAGGAAGAAAATTTATTGGAAAGATAGTTGGAGCAGACATCATACTGGATGAAATAACCGCACACGCAAAGGCTGCTTTTGAATTGAATCCAGAAACAGATACCATCATTGAGATAGGAGGACAGGGTTCAAAATTTACCATAATGCGAAA
>CBDUCT010000186.1:0-7424 GCA_965365715.1 uncultured Cyclobacteriaceae bacterium
TTCATCAAAAGTCCATTCTATCGTAGGATCAAAAACCGTAATATTCGCATCCGTACCCGCCTCCAAAACTGGGACAGGTAATCCGAGCCTTTGACGGGGGTTTGTGGTTATTTTGTCGAGAAATATGTTCCAGCCATTTGGGCCAAGTTCACGTATAAGAATGGGATACACCGTTTGTAATCCGGTAATGCCAAAATCAGCATGATCAAATTCAAGCACTTTGGATTCAATATCCTGAGGTGAATGGCTGGATGTGATTATATCTATGGTGCCATCTTCAAGCCCTTTAAGGAGCGCTTTAACATCCTTTTTTTCTCTGAAAGGTGGATTCACTTTTAAATTGGTATCAAAGTCAATCAGATCTGCATCAGTAAAGGCTATCTGATGCGCGGCAATGTCACATGTAATGTCCAGCCCTTTTCGCTTGGCACGCCGTATAAGATTCACAGATTCTGCTGTGGAAATATTTGAGAAATGCACTTTCCCGCCTGAATATTCAACGATTCTCAGGTCACGTTCGATCATGATCTCCTCGGCAATACCGGGCAATCCTTTTGTGCCGATTATAGTACTTGTATGCCCTTCATGCATATGGCCCAGCATGTTCAACCATTTTTCCTGTGGAATATTGATGATCAATCCCTTGAACTTTTCTACATATAGAAGAGATTTCAACATAATATCTGTATTCCATATTGGTTTTTCACCATCTGTGAACGCAACTGCGCCCGCAGCATTCTGGTCTAACATCTCTGTTATTTCTTCCCCCTTATTATCCCTGGTTACAGAACCATAGGGATGAATATCCGGAAGACACTGCTCCGCCTTGGCAAGGATATAGCCTATGTCATTTTTAGATTGAATAGCAGGTTTAGTATTAGGAAGTAATCCCACCCCGGTAAATCCTCCGGCGGATGCAGCATTGCAACCACTAATAATATCCTCCTTATGTTCAAGTCCCGGATCGGAAAAATTGGCCCGCATATCGAACCAGCCTATAGAAACCATCAATCTTTTTCCCTTTATTACTTTGCCTTCCTCCTTAATACCGGAATCAATTTTCTTAATTTTTCCATTGGAGATCAAAATGTCTTTTTTCTTACGGTGGTGTGTGGATCCTTTGTGAAGTATCAGTGCATCTTTGATCAGAATGTTCATCTGTTATAGTGTTTGTTTTTCAATTCCTTCCCCAAACGGATATATGAGCAATATTTGAGAAGCATTTGTCTTATAAAAATCTGATTAACAATATTTCAATGAATAAAAAAATCAGAGTTAATATTAAGGCTACCCTCCATAATGGAATACCCAGATATTTCTCCTTTATCTCTTTATCAAAATTATTAAATCCTTTGGTATTAAAAAGCTTAACGTAAGAATTTTCCTCTGTGATCTCACTTAATTTTTCTACAGCGTGCTGTGACATCATCGATTCCTTTTTTCCAGGATTAAAAGCGATCGTTCCTTTCTGAATATTTCCAATATCGATATTATAATGGCCAGGGCTCAATTCAAATTTAGGGATATCAAGTACCAGTTTATTTCCCGCGATCCTTGTGCCCGGAATGATTTCCTGATCATACTTTTTCAGCTTGATGATCGACTCACTATTGATGGAATCAGCGGTTACGGATATGATGGTCTGATCCAGTGTATAATAGAGATGATCGAATTCCTTTTTACTTAACATGGCTGTTCTGTACATTAAAGGAACAAAAATGGCATGTGTGGAATAATTCGTATGATCCTGGTTGAGTGGACTGGCCTGTATATATAATCTATTATTATATTGTTTGTAGGAAAGGAAATTTCTCCCATCTCTAAACTTCATTATATCTTCATTTGCGCCTTTTATATTGATCACCGGCTTGGCTGAAGGCATATTGAACTGGTTTTCATTCCCTACAAATATGTCTGCAAAAAAGGGGTTATTCAGATCCAGGTTATTCAACATCTGATCCGTCCTCATGCTGTCAGGGATATACTCAATCGGGCCAGTAATGGCATTAAAAGAGGGAATGTCAAACCGGGATGCCGGGATAAACAGGATATCGCCCTTATTATCCAGAAAATCAGTTAAAATATTGCTGATGGACACATCAAGTTCTTCCAGTTCATTCAATACGATGAGGTCTGATTTGAGAAGGTCGTTATAATCGATATTGCTGCTAAGGTATGACCTGAAATCGAAGATCGCCTGGTTTCCGAAAACACGCTGTATAACAGTAGTGGTATCCCTGCTTTTGATCTCGATAACCGAAATCCGGTCTGAAAGAGTTAGTGAAAAATTAAAATCATTATCAAAAGTAACTGGAAAATCTTCAAAACTCAGACTCCCATAGTTGTATTTATCTAATCCTGATGAGAGGTCAAATGTAATCTCAGAATTGCTATACGGATCAATGCTCAGGCTGCCATTAGCTGTTTGAATATCGTTTATTGACAACCTGATCAACAGATCCTCTATATAATCTCTACCATCATTTCTTAAAATTACATTTAACTTATTCTTTTCACTTTGAATAAGGAAGGGGTTGGTCAGGTAAAGAGAATCAATATATACATTGGAGGAAGTGCTATAGGCCATGGGGATTATAAAGATATTATGAGAAGTGTCATTAGAAAACAAGGAAATATCTCCTGATGTGGAGATCTGGAAATCTGACAGCCAGAAAATATCTCCTGCACTATCAGTGATATTGTTGTTTTTTATTCTCTGGAATATCTCTGCGGCAGTCCTGGTTATGCCAGTCAGATTTATTTCAGTAATAAGTTCCCCGATCTCGTTTTTAGATTTCGGAGTGTTTGAAAAGGGTGCAAAATCATTCGTTAACAATAAAAATTGAGAATTCTGGGGGTATACCGTTATGATTTGTTCAATGAAAGAGATAGCAGCTTCAAAGGCGGTGAGTTCTTCATTGACATAGTTCGACATGCTGTATGAATTGTCAAGGTATATGATGGCCTGATTGCTTTGAATATTCTTTTCCTTGGCCGGAATAAATGGTTGCGCAAAAGTGATCACCAGAAAGAAAATAAAAAGTAGCCTTGAAAGAAGGACAAGATATTGTTTTAATTTAAGTTTTGTACTTGTGGCCTTTTTTATATTCAGCAAGAATTGATTGCTGGAGAAATAGACCTTCCTGGCCCTTCTGAAATTGAACAGGTGTATGATGATGGGTATCCCCAGGGCCAGCAGACCAATAAGAAACTGTGGATAAATAAAACTCATGCTTTGTAAAACTACAAAATCTTATTCTCCCTGATCATAATGGATAGGAAAATTATATTGTTTAAATGGCTCTGTTTATATCAGCCTGTGCATGCAGGCATAAAAACAGTTTTTATCCGACCGATTTAAACGATGGAAAGGGCATAGATCCTTGCCCGATAGCGGACGCTTTTGGCCAATTTTGAACAAATTCTCTATTACTTACCCCCGGTAATCTGGCTATATGCCGGATTTTAGATTTTGGCATGCAAATCGAATAGTAATACATGGCCATTTTTTTAAAATAAGTATATATGATATCAAATTACTTTCTGGTTGCCCTCAGGAGCCTTAAAAAAAATCTCCTCCACAGCTTTATTAATATTGTCGGACTTAGTATCGGAATAGCTGCGGTAATAATGATCTATTCGTATGTCAGGTTTGAACTTAGTTTTGACAGGCATTTTAAAAACTATGAGCGGATCCATAGGATATCTTTATCCTTTCCGGAAGGGGAATTGGAGCGTGAAGCAGCTACGAATTATCCCGTAGTACACAGGACCTTTCCGGATCAGTTTCCTGAGATAGAAAAAAGTACCCGGTTATTCAATTCCCAATTTTCTGGAAAGAAAAATTATATTCGGGCAGATGATCAAGTTTTCTCAGAACAACTGATCTATTATGGAGACTCTACTTTTTTTGATGTCTTTCAATTTGATCTTTTGTCAGGTAATCCCAATGTAGCTTTAACTGGAGCAGGCAAAGTGGTCCTGACCCTGGATGCAGCCCTGCGATATTTTGGTACATTTGACTGCCTGGGTAAAATGCTTAATGTAAATGATACGGAAGAGTTTATGGTTAGCGGAGTCCTCAGGAACATACCCCTGAACACGCATTTCCATTTTGATCTTTTGGTAACAATGGATAACCATCCTTTTGAAAAACTGGCAGAATGGAATGGCATGGTGTTTACAACATATTTTTTGTTGAAGGAAAGAACAGATGTTGGTCTGCTCAGCAGTAAGATCGGCAATTACCTGGCAGAAACAAGGGGAGGTGGTGATCCGGATATGGAAGAAGCCTATCGTAACCTCATGACTTTCATGCCACTTAAAGATATCCATTTGTATTCGCAAAAGGAGATGGAACTGGAAGCCAACGGAAATATCACCTATGTGGTTTTATTCTCAAGCATCGCCATTTTTATTCTACTCATTGCCTGCATCAATTATATCAACCTGGCCACTTCACACAGTCTGGAGAGGGCACGGGAGGTTGGTTTGCGAAAGATCTTCGGGGCCTATAGGAAAAACCTGATTTTTCAATTTCTGGGTGAATCCCTTATGGTCTCTTTTCTTGCATTTTTAATGGCGATCGGGATCGTCGAAATGTTCAGGCCGTATTTCAATATGCTTGTTGGTGAGCACTTTAGTTATGGTTTTTTCTTCAAAGACCAGGCATGGTTGATATACTTACTCTTCATACTGGGAATTGGAATATTTGCTGGCATTTATCCTGCTGTATTCCTATCCAGGTATATGCCTAATCAAGTGCTCAAGGGCAAATTTTTGAAATCCCGTACAGCTACCAGAATGAGAAAGACACTGGTTGTCTTTCAATTCTACATTTCTATTTTTCTGATCATTGGTGCACTGGTTGTTTATAATCAACTTGAATATATGCTGTCAAAGAACCTAGGTATTGATAGAGAACATATTATAGCCATTCCTTTCTTTAATGCAGAAATGCTCGGGCAATCAGAAGCCATAAAAGATAAAATGAAGGAACACCACAACATAATTTCCGGTTCAGCTGTTTCCCAATTACCCATAAATATAGATTTGTCTGAAGGTGTCAGCAATAATATGAAGTATCAACCAGAGGATGTGACGATGTTCTTTTTGCATGCCGATAGGGATTTCTTTCAGACGATGGGTATAGAAATACAGGCTGGGGATATGTTCAGAAAGGAGTATTCCTCCGAACAAACTGAATATATAGTAAACAAAGCAGGAATGTATGCCCTCGGGGAAACCACGGAAACCCTGTTTGCACGTAACATTCGTGTGAAACATGGAGGAATAACCCTGGGCCCAATTATTGGATTGGTGGATGATTTCAATTTTGCTTCCCTGCATGACCAGATTGGGCCTCTGGTTATAAGCCAGAACCCAAACTGGTATAAATATCTATTGTTTAAGATCCGGCCAGGGGATCCAACAGCAACACTCCAATATATGAAGGTGACCTTAAAGGAAATTGTGCCGGGAATGCCATTTGAATATCAGTTTCTGGACCAGGAATTTGATAGATTATATAAATCGGAGATCAAACTAAGTCGTATAGTTTCGGTTTTTACCTTTCTAGCATTATTTATTGCCTGTATAGGTTTATTTGGACTTACTGCATTTGATACGATGCAAAGAACCAAGGAAATAGGGGTAAGAAAAGTAATGGGATCATCCGCACTTCAAATCGTGATCCTTTTTTTAAAAGAAAATATTAAACTTATAACCATTTCGATGCTTATTGCCATTCCATCGGGTTATCTGATCATGGACCGATGGCTGCAGGATTTTGCCTATCGGATTGATATTGGAGTATCAATTGTCGTAATAGCTGTATTTTCTGTAATAGGAGTTACGCTTCTTACCGTTACGTATCATGCGGTCAGAACAGCATTTATAAATCCATCCGAGACCTTACGGTATGAATAATGATCGATTTTTAAATAAAAGGAGTATAGACAATAAAACAAGAATTTTATGATTTTCAGTTATATTAAGATCATCCTTAGAACATTCTTCAAGAACAAAATAAGCACTTTCATCAATCTGCTGGGATTCTCAGCCGGGATCGTTACTGCGTTTCTGATCTTTGTCTATGTCTCATTTGAACTTTCCTATGATGATTATCATGATGATATTGATCTAAAGTATCGTGTGAATACACATCTTGAACTGGATGGGGAATTGAAATCTGTTACTGTAACACCCAATATCCTCGGGCCAAGATTACTTGAAGAAGTACCCGGAGTAGAGAATTATGTTCGGATAGTTAAATCCTTGAATACAACGGTTACCGTTGTAGTTGAAGATGAGAAATACAAGGAAGCAGAATATTATGCTGCCGATTCAACCCTCTTTGAAATATTCAGCATACACCTGGTATATGGCCAGAAAGATGGATGCCTGTCAAAACCGGAAGATGCTATTATCTCAGTTTCAAAAGCAATCCAATATTACGGATCTGCTCAGGTATTAGGAAAGAATTTTTCAAATTCTGATGGCAGGAATTATACCATTAAGGGAGTTTATAAGGATATTCCTGAAAATTCACATGTGAGGCCCGAAATCATCGTCAGTTCCACTTCCACACGGATGGTTAAAGATCTGATCTGGGAGAATATGAATTATTTTACATATCTTAAATTCCGACAAGATGCTGATATTGAGGCTATCAGGCTTAAGCTGGCCGATATGCTGGATAAAGAAGGGCCTGACTGGATGAAAGCTATGAAGACCGGGTTCACCTTTATTCCCATTAGGGACATACATCTGAATGGTACCACAGAATTTGAGCCCTCTCCCCCGGGGGATAAAAACCAGATCCTGGGGATGATTATCATTGCAATATTCATTCTGATTATTGCATGTGTTAATTATATTAACCTGGCTACTTCCCGCTCATTGGAAAGAGCAAGAGAAGTTGGCCTACGTAAAATGATGGGAGGTCAGAGAAAGCAACTTGTCATGCAGTTTTTAATAGAGTCTTTTATAACCACCTTTATTTCCCTGTTATTTGCTGTAGTTATACTGACACTGGCAGAACCCTATTTCGTTCAGATCTCAGGTAAAAACATATCCGTATTTGATTTCTTCACGCTAAAAAATATTCTGAACGTTGGTATTGCCTGGTTATTGATCAGCATATTATCAGGATTATATCCTTCATTTGTATTAACCTCTTATTTACCATCGAATGTTTTGAAGGGTAGTTTTAAAAAATCCAAAGGGGGTATACTTGCAAGAAAATCGCTGGTTGTATTCCAATTTGTCCTATCAACCTGTCTGATAATTGGAACTTTTATAATCTACAAGCAGGTAAAGTATATAAGCGAGAAGAAACTCGGTTTTGACAAGGAACACGTTCTTGCAATCAATATGACAGTTGTTCCCGATCAAAGTGTATTGAGCAGTTTTAAGAAGAACCT
>CBDUCT010000187.1:0-7375 GCA_965365715.1 uncultured Cyclobacteriaceae bacterium
AATCCTCCTATATTCAGGCCATAAAGATTTTCTCCGGCTCCGACAGCCAGACCGGCCAGATTGACACCAGCAACATCTCGACCTGCACCGACGGCAAGACCGCCTATATTAAGACCTGTAAGTCTTTTACCCGCCCCAACACCGAAAATTCCGACTGAAAGGCCATTTCTGTAGGCTGTACCGGCAGCCATTGGAACTCCAATTCCTATACCATTAAATGTTCCAGTATGATCTTCAAAATCTTTTTCAAACCAGACGGTAAAGTTCATTCCATTGATCTCGTCAATATTCCTATCAATGAAATTGAACCTGAGTCCGTCAAATCTTGCGGAATTTCCAAAACCCAGTCCCCAGTTTTCTTTGGGAATTCCCACACCTTGTGCATATAGATTTGTGGATAAAATGGACAGTATAAGTACTGCAAGAATTTTAAAAAGTTTCATGGCCATGTTTTAATCTATTTATCAGACTCAAAATTCATGGTGCAGGTTGCATATTATTGTAAGTATATTTCATTTTTCTTGAATTAATGATTTTGCATAAGCATAATGTATAATTTTGCAAATACCAGGATTTAAACTGAAATGCAATATCTCAATCCTATTTCTTTCATTCATGATTTACCTAATATCCCAGTGATTGATGTCAGATCACCCGTGGAATATAAAAAGGGGCATATTACAGGTGCGCTGAATATTCCTGTTTTTACTGATGAAGAAAGGTCACAGATAGGATCGTTATATAAACAAAAGGGCCGGATACCGGCCATCCAGAAAGGTCTCGAATTTGTAGGTCCCAGGATGACAACCATAGCTGAGGAGGCAAGATCGTTTGCCATTGGAAATAAATTAAAAGTCTATTGTTGGCGGGGTGGTATGAGAAGTGAGAAAATGTCCTGGTTATTTGAACTGGTAGGCTTACAATGTATGGTTTTAAAAGGAGGATTTAAGGCTTACAGGAATCAACTTTTAGAGGATTTTAATAACTTAAACCACATAATAGTTCTCCAGGGACCTACTGGCTCAGGGAAAACGGATGTATTAACGGCATTATCACAAAAAGGTGAGCAGGTTATTGACCTTGAAGCACTGGCCAGGCATAGGGGATCGGCATTTGGTCATATTGGAATGGCCGAACAACCTACATCCTTACAGTTTCAGAATGACCTTCATGCAGAATTCATGAAACTGGACGGAAACCGCAGAATCTGGATTGAAAGTGAGAGCCTGAGTATCGGAAAAGTCTATTTACCGGAAACTCTATGGGAAAGCTTGAACAATGCACCGGTCATTGAATTATCAATTCCTAAAAAGATTAGAATTGAAAGACTTGTAAAGGAATATGGAAAGTTTGACATATCCGATTTGAAGGCATCCACAAGGAAGATCGGTAAAAAATTTGGTAATAACAATGTAGAGGATGTTCTTAGTTTCCTAGAAAATGGTGATTTGAAGCAAGCAGCTGAATTATTATTAAACTACTATGATAAATCTTACAATTTCAGCCAGATGAAGTATAAAGCACGCCGCCCGCGCATGGTCAAAAGCGAGTCAGGAGATCCTGAAGTTAATGCAGATAGGATTTTGAACAGCCTGAATGAAATTAGATTATAAGTATGACAGTTAGACTCACGGAATATTCTCACGGAGCCGGATGTGGATGTAAAATTGCACCTAAAGTGCTGGAAGAGATACTAAAAACCAAAGAAATCCAGAAATTATATCCCGGACTTCTGGTGGGAAATGAAACAAAGGACGATGCTGCTGTATTCGCAATAGATAATGATCGTGCCATAATCAGTACTACCGATTTCTTTATGCCGATTGTAGATAATCCATTTGATTTCGGTGCAATTGCCTCAGTAAATGCTATCAGTGATATTTACGCTATGGGTGGCAAACCTATCATGGCCCTATCAATTCTGGGTTGGCCGGTGGATAATTTGCCTTCAGAAATGGCTTGTCAGGTTATTGAAGGGGCACGATCGATATGTGATAAAGCCGGTATCCCACTGGCTGGTGGAAATAGCATTGATTCCAAAGAACCAATATTCGGCCTGGCGGTCACTGGTATGGTTAACCAGAGTCAGATCAAATCAAATAATACTGCGGTTAGCGGATGTGAACTTTTTCTTACCAAGCCTTTGGGAATAGGAATACTGACGACTGCACAAAAAAACAATATGGCGGATCCGGAAGATTTTCAAAAGGCCCTTGATCAAATGCTCACTCTTAATGATACCGGAATCGAATTGAGCCAATTACCGGGAGTTATGGCCATGACCGATGTTACCGGGTTTGGCTTGTTGGGGCATTTAATTGAAATGTGCGAGGCCAGCAAAGTATCTGCTGAGATTGAGTATTCTAAGGTCCCTGTTATCCCTGGTATAGAGTGGTACATTGAAAAAAAGATCCTGCCCGGAGGAACCCATCGAAATTTTAACAGCTACGGATTTAAAGTAAATACCATTTCCGATACCCAGAAAGCAATTTTATGCGATCCCCAGACCTCAGGAGGATTATTAATTGCCGTAGACCCGCAACAGAAATCGGATTTTCTGAAAATTATCGATAATAGAGGTATTGATGCTGAACCAATAGGAAGAATAATAGACAAAACCGGTAAAGTTGTGATTATTTTGTAGATCTTTTCATGCTTTTGAACACACATCAAATCAAACAACACTGCGATTAGCGGATAAAAACTTTATCTTACCTGGCCTTTGGAAACAGGGATAATGACGACTATACAAAAAGGCAATATGACCCTTAATTTATGGCCGGCAATTGCTAAAATCCATCAATAAGGCCGCCAATTCATCGATACCCCCTTGGTAAAATCTCCCTCTATGAAGGCTAATTATAGGATTCTTGTGTATCAGATCCCCCAAAATGTAGAAGAATTCATGGATGCCTAATGGTAGATTCATCAATTTGGTCCGGATATTAATTTTATCGGACTTGCGAAGTAAGACTTTTCAATTGATTATCAAGGCAGGTAGAATATAAGCTGTCATTATTTCATCGAGTCTTTGCGGTGTTTGAAAAAAATTGCCTGCCGTCATTACAAAAACTGTATTTAATCCAGGTATTACCATAATTGTTTGTTCGCCATGCCCCAGGGCATAATAAACCACGAAGGTTTTATTATCTATCTTATAGTCCTTTATCCACCAGTTATAACCATATGCCTGGTTTCCTGCCACGATTTGTATTTTTGTTGATGCCTGGATCCATTCAGAAGAAATAATTTGTTTATCCTCCCACTTTCCATCATTCAAATACAGGGATCCGAATTTCATCATATCTCTTGGTTTTAGTTTTAAACCGCCACCAGTTTCAGTTACACCATTATCATAAATCTTCCATATGTGATCTTTAATTCCCAATGGATCAAATAAGTATCTTGTGGCAAAACTATCCACGGAGATCCCGGTAGATGTTTCAATTACCTGTCCCTGTAAATACATAAGCCGGTTGTTGTAAAAGAATCTTTCACCGGGCTTGTCTTTTTAGTCCTTATTTAAAATGTACTCGATATAATCCGGTGCAAGATAAATATTTATATCATCATTGGATTCGTTCGGAGTAAAGGCTTTCCAGTCGAGCCCGGCAGTCATCATCAACAGATTTTTGATATTTATATCATATTTATTCACTACCCAGTGGGTGTGGTACCATTTATCCAGATAATTTAATACAGGTTCATTTACATCCGGGATAAAATTCCTGTCAATGGCAATTCCGGTTAATGCAGAGGTAAAACTTTTAGTTACTGATTCAATCGGGTGAAGTTTATTCTCATCATATGTATGAAAATACTCTTCAAGTACCAGTTTATCGTCCTTGAACAGCAGCAGGCTATGTATCGTCGCCATTCTTCCTTGCAGAATATCCTCTATAAGTTTATAAATAAATATCGAATCGATACCCGCTTCTAATAATTCTGCACACTCAAAACCATCATCTTTTTGGGCTGGTATATTATATGAATAGGAATAAATCCTTTCTTCATTCGCATCAACTCTGGGGATCTTATATAAAAGATGCTTCCCTTTAATTTTTCTCATGGTAAAGGAAGATGGATTATCATTATTGACTACCCTTATCCCCTGAATTACAGAATCACCCGATATAAAACTTCCATCATATTTGAAAAATCCCCATAAGGATTCATAATGAAGGCTGTCATCGATAAAAAAAACCTGCTCTCCAGGGATTCCAAGAATTCCTTCTGAGGGTTCATCAATGAGCATGTGAATACCTCCTTTTCCTCTTTGAATTTGAAGAATCTGCTTGGGGTAAGCAGTTGAATCACTAAAACTAACCTCCCAATACCCGGTAATTCTTTCATATTTGTTTTCGCATGAACAAATAATCAGCATTGACAATATGGAAAGCAACGGAATATATTTTTTCGATATTATATGTTTTATAATTGGCATTCACGCATTGGATGTATGCTTGTCACAATTACATTCTCCTTTACTCATAAAGACCATTTTGAAAATCTCCTTCACAGGCCATTAAAAGCTTGTCTTTAAGTTCTTCTAATTTATCAGGAAATTTTAGTGACAGATCTTTTTTCTCTTGAAAATCATCTGGCAGGTAGTAAAGTTCAAATACATCTTTTTTTAAGTAGGTTCTCAATTTCCAACCATCATTAGAAACTAACGTTGGACCTAAAAATGAGGAATATACTATAAATTCATGCTCCTCATTATTTCCCTCTCCCATCAATTCGCTGTAGAAAGAAATTCCATCCGTTTCATATTTCTTGGTGTATCCTGTTATTTCTGCAATGGTAGGTAAGATATCATAATTAGCAACGAGCAATTTACTGACTCTTCCTTCATCGATTTTCCCAGGCCATTTTATAATCAAGGGTACATTAATTCCACCTTCAAGGTTACTGCGCTTTAATCCAGCCCTTCCACCATTACCATCAAATACATCACCCCCCAGGTTGCTATAATATTTTTGTTTATAATCATCAAAACGTTCTCCTGTTTGCATGTTGGTATAAGGTTTAAGTACACGATCTTCTTGACTGTAATATATTTCATGTCCATTATCCGCAGTGAAAATAATTACCGTATTATCTTCGAGATTCAGTTCTTTTAGTTTTTGAATAATTTGACCAACATTATCATCCAGTAGCTTTACCATAGATGCATATTCTTTTTCAATTTGGGTCAGCCTTTCATCATGTATAAAATCAGGGTGTACTTTAAGTATGGACACAGGTCCATGCGGTAATTGTGTCGGGAAATACAGAAAAAACGGTTGGTTTTGATTGGATTCTATAAAATTAAGTATGCTATCCATAAAAATGTTCTGAGAATATACAGTTTTACCCCTCATATCCCAGCGTTCTTCAAAATGTTCCAGTGTCTCGGGTTCTCCGGATTTCGCACAATCTAAATGTGTATTTCCTTTGATATTAATTAAATTGCCATTTTCAAATAAAAACGGAGGGTAAAAACCATGTGCCCGAATATGATCCAGATAACCCAAATAATAGTCCCAGCCATGCTGTTTCAATTGCTGGTCCGTTGAGGAAAAGCCCCATTCAAGTTTGCCAAACTGAGCTGTATTATAACCCATGCTTTGAGCTACCTCTCCTAAAAATACCTGATCATTCGTAATTGGAGTAAAGTTTTCATTGATTGAATCGTTTATTTTATGTAGTGTAGATTTTTCTGCATGGAGGAATGCTCCTCCTTCCGTTATTTCAAATCCATTTTCGTGGCAATCATGAAAACCGGTAATAAGAGAAGCTCTTGCCGGGGCACATAACATATTCGAATAGGCCCGTTCAAATCTTAATCCCTCTTGAGCCAATTGATCTATATTTGGTGTGGTAATAATTTCCTGTCCTTCATGACCAAGTAATCCAATTCCCAGGTCATCAGCATATATCAAAATAATATTCGGTCTTTCCGCATGATCGATGTGTTTTTGACAAGAGAATAGGAAAAACGGGAATAGAAGTAATGATATAATAATTGTATTTCGATTGAATTTCATACGGCTACCAACGATCACAGATCGACTTTTCTTTTGAGGTTGTTTTAAAAGTAAATCTCTGCAATTTTGAAAAAACCCACTCCTCCGGAATTTTATCTGCTTCAAAATGACTAAGCAACATCTCATTTAACTATTCCTCCAAACGACCAATTGGCCGGCGGTTCATACCTTCAGTATTGGTAAGATCATCACCCAGGTCTTGCCTGGCTTCCTCTGCAAAATGCTCAAGTTCCTCCACAATTTCAGGATATTGTTCGATCACATTGTATCTTTCACCAGGATCCCGCCGCAAATCGTATAAACCTAAAACCGACTGACCGTTTTTATAAGGACCCGGCCAACCATCATTTCCGGGAAGAACATCTTCATAGGAACGATGTTCATGGGGAAAGACCAGTTTCCAATCTCCGATCCTGACCGCTTCCAGGCTGTTTCTCCTGTAATAGTATAGAAGATTGTCCCTTGGATTGGCATCAGGATCACCTTTCAGTAAGGGCAGAATAGAGATCCCATCAATTTTATGATCCGGCAGTTTGGTGGAGGTGATATCTGCCAGTGTGGGAAGAAGATCTATAGTGGAGGCCATATTGTTACATATAACACCTTCCGGCACCACTCTGGGCCACTTAATGATACATGGTACTTTCTGCCCTCCTTCAAAACTCGTTCCCTTACCTTCTCTCAATCCTCCAGTTGAACCGGCATGGTTTCCAAAGTTAAGCCAAGGGCCGTTATCGGTAGTAAATACAACAAGGGTATTCTCCTCTAATCCATGTGTTTTTAGGGCTTTCAGGATTTCACCCACTGACCAGTCGATTTCCATCATTACATCGCCGTACATACCCTGCTCGCTTTTCCCGGCAAATTTATCGGACACACCCAAAGGAACATGAGGCATGGAATGCGGAACATAGAGGAAAAAGGGTTGATCCTTATTCTTTTCTATAAATTGTACCGCTCTTTCTGTATACCAGGTTGTTAATTGATTCTGGCCCTCAAGATCGTGAATTTCCTTTATTTTCTCATTACCTTCAATCAGTGGCAATGGAGGATGCCTGAACTTATGGGGTACGGAAGCTGAATCTGTAACAGGTTGACCATCATAATTCACAGGCCACATATCATTGCTGTACGGGATCCCGAAATACTCATCGAATCCGTGTTGCAGGGGAAGAAATTCCTTAAGGTGGCCAAGATGCCATTTTCCAAATATACCCGTAGCGTAATCTTTTTGTTTAAGGAGTTCGGCGATGGTTACCTCGTTTTCATTGATCCCAACTTTAGCCCAGGGCATAAAAGCTCCACTTACTCCGATCCTGTTTGGATAGCAACCGGTCAATAAAGCA
>CBDUCT010000188.1:0-7373 GCA_965365715.1 uncultured Cyclobacteriaceae bacterium
TGGAACTAAAGGCGTGCGTTTTGAACTTGAAGGTGAAGCCAATGATTACTTTGGAAAGGGACTTTCCGGAGCACAGCTGATTATTTACCCTGATAGAAATGCAAAATTTGAAGCAAAGAAGAATATAATTATTGGAAATGTTGCGTTTTACGGAGCTACCTCCGGAGAAGCATATATAAGAGGTATGGCTGGTGAACGTTTCTGTGTGAGAAACTCAGGCGTTACAGCCGTTGTGGAAGGTGTGGGTGATCATGGATGTGAATATATGACTGGTGGTTATGCCGTGATTCTCGGGCCTACAGGAAGAAATTTCGCAGCCGGGATGAGCGGCGGTATTGCTTATGTTTACGATCCTGAAAGTAAGTTTTCTATCAATTGTAACCAGGAGATGGTTGATTTTGATCCATTGGAAGATGAGGATTTAAGCCGTATAAAGCGGCTCATTAAAAACCACCGGTCTTTTACAAACAGTGGAATCGCCAAGGATATATTGGAAGATTTTGAAAATGCGGTTCAAAGTTTCGTAAAGGTAATGCCAAGGGATTATAAGGCAGTTTTGTTAAAGAATAAAGCTAAAGTACAGGCTATAGTATAAGATATAGAATATGGGAAAACCAACTGGATTTTTAGAATTTAAAAGGGAATTGCCAAAGGCAAAAGATTCCAGGGAAAGAATTAAAGATTATAAGGAAATATATCTTGATTTCGGAGAACAAAAGACATTGAATCAGGCAGCAAGGTGTATGGATTGTGGGGTGCCTTTCTGTCATAGTGGATGTCCTCTGGGAAATATTATACCAGATTTCAACGATGCAGTATACCATGAAGATTGGGAAAAAGCCTATCAGATCTTGAGCTCCACGAATAATTTCCCGGAGTTTACAGGAAGGATTTGCCCGGCTCCATGCGAGGCTTCATGTGTTCTCGGTATTAATAATCCTCCTGTTACGATTGAGTATATTGAAAAAGCAATCGTAGAGAAGGCATTCGAATCAGGTTATGTAAAGCCACATATTCCAGCCAAACGTACTGGAAAGAAAGTAGCTATCGTGGGATCCGGTCCTGCCGGACTAGCAGCTGCTTCTCAAATGAATAAGGCCGGACATTGGGTTACTGTTTTTGAACGTGATGACCGTATTGGAGGATTACTGCGATATGGTATACCAGATTTCAAACTTGAAAAATGGGTTATTGACAGAAGAATTAACCTGATGACGGAAGCTGGTATTGTATTCAAAACCAATTCTGAAGTTGGCAAAAATGTAAATGCCAACGAAATGATGGTCGAGTATGATGCTATAATATTATGCGGTGGTTCCACGGTTCCCAGAGACTTGCCAATTCCGGGAAGGGAATTGAAAGGCATTCATTTTGCAATGGAATTCCTGACACAACAAAATAAACGGGTGGCAGGGGATAAGTTTATGCGCAAAGATGAGATTTTCGCGACCAATAAAAACGTGATAGTGATCGGCGGCGGGGATACAGGATCAGATTGTGTGGGTACTTCTAACCGCCATGGAGCAAAATCCATAACCCAACTGGAATTATTGGCAAAACCGCCTGCCAAAAGGGATAAGAATAATCCATGGCCCAAATGGCCAATGATATTGAGGACCTCTTCCTCCCATGAAGAAGGATGTGAACGCCACTGGTCGATCCTGACTAAAGAATTTATCTCTGATGGTAAGGGTCATGTTAAGGGGTTGAAGGTGGCAGATATAAAATGGACGGTTAATAAAAATACAGGACGGGCGGAATTCAAGGAGGTTCCCGGAACTGAACGGACTTTGCCATGTGATCTTGCGTTGCTTTCAATAGGTTTTATCCATCCCGAACACGATAATGTTATTAATCAACTTGAAGTCAATATTGATGATCGTGGAAATGTAGTTGACTCTGATTATCAGACGAATCAGGAAAAAGTATTTACTGCCGGGGACATGAGAAGGGGACAATCTCTTGTTGTCTGGGCCATAGCTGAAGGCAGAGAAGCGGCCAGAAGTGCAGATCGTTATTTGATGGGAGAAAAATCCCTTCTGGAAGCCAGGGACGAGTCCTTATGGGAACTTGCCTGAATTGATTAAGAAAATTAGGGAAAAGGGGGTTCATTTATGTTTAAATGGATCTCTTTATATTTTTTTGCGGGCTCTGTTCCCGAATTATCCCGAAAAAATTTTTAATTTTCATTAAAAATATTACATTTAGTGCTTCCATTAGCTTTGTGATAATTTCATTTATACCAAAAATTTTTGTTCTTGAATGGCCAAGCTTAAGAATATTATTAAACAGCTCTCTGTAGAAGACTATCAGGCAATCTACGAATCCTTACACGAGAGTAATGCTGAGAAATCAGCCTATCTGCTGAAATCCATGAGGGAGAAGCACCAGTCTGATGCTAAGATCATGGAAGAGCTTGAGGTGAATACAAATGCTTACTACACCCTGAGGTCAAGGTTGAATCAAAGAATTGAGGAATATCTGTTGCAACAAATGGATAATCCAAGAGCAGATATTCTAAAAAAAGTGGCCAATATAAATGAGATCCTTTTTACAAAGAAGAGGGCCATTGCTATCGCTACATTAAAAAAACTTGAAAAAGAACTCCTGGACTATGATTTGTCAAATGAACTGACCATTGTTTATAAATCCTTAAAAAAACTGAATATAAATGCCAGTGATTCTTTCACATACTCTCAACTTTATAACAAACATGTAGCATACACCCTGGCCGTTGATAAGGCAGAGGATCTTTTGGCAGAATATTTTAAAAAATATGGTGTATATGCCATGATGGGAAGGAATGAGCGTTCGGATCTTGAGTTAAACCTACTCCGAACTGAAACGAATAATGTAACCAAGTTATATGAGTCACACAGATTGTTCGTTTACCAGAGTTGCCTGAATATATTCCATCGCTTATTTGTGGAATCAGATGAAGAACTGGAGATGGAACTGGAACCCATTGAAGATATATTAAATGAAATACAGAAAATATTCCAGTTCTATGAATTGGATTCAAATTATTATCATCTTCAAAATGTTTTCGAATTCCTGAAGCTGGAATATTATAACCACTATAAGGTCTACAGGAAAGCGGAGGAGTTTTACGATTCAGTAAACGAATCTGTGGCTACTTTGATTACAAATTATTCCTTGTATACCTTTCCGGGACAATTCCTGGTCAGTAAGATCAAAAGACATATGAGGATGAAGACGCTGGACAGGATTTATGAAGAGAATGATGGTTTATTCCATGATTTTGAAAGCGATGTCAACGATATTCCCAACTATCTGATCTATTGCTGTTATCGCTCTCTCGCCTGTTATTATGTGAAAAAATATGATGAAGCTGCAAAGTGGATCAATCAATTATTGAATACAGTTAGTCTGAAAAGATTTCCATACGCCCACCTGGAAGTCAAACTTCTTCTGGCCCTGCAATATTGCCTCTTAGATGATTATGATCTGTTTCATCAGTTAATCAATAGTATTCAGCGACAGATCCGTCTCCTCGGGAAAGAGAAATGTGAACATTTACTTGTTTTCTCAAAGATCCTCAAGATCAGTCAGAGCGATGCCAAAAAGAATAAACACGAGAAGATAAGCGTACTGGCTGAGAAGCTTCGATCTTATGAGTTCCTGAGTTTTATGCCCACTTTACTTGTACCTGCAGATGAAGATTTTGTAGCGAGTCTGGCTTAGAGTCAATCCAATTCCTATATGGTCAGATTCTCAAGATTTTCCTGTGAAAGCGGTTTATTGATATACTTCTTTACGTAGGTGTAGTTTTTTGATTTATTTACGTCCTGTGGGTTAATTGAAGAAGTAAGCATTACAATCTTGCATTTATCCTTGGTAACAGTCCCAAGTTTATCGAATTCATCCAGGAATTGAAATCCATCCATTAAAGGCATATCGATATCCAGGAAAATAACTTCCGGTAGAATATTATTTCCCACATCCTCTAATTTTTCAAGGTTTTTAAGAAACTCAATTGCACTCTTGGCTCCTGTATGGGTGTATATATTTTCAGCAATATCAGCGGCTTCAATCATTTTCTGATTAATGAGGTTATCGATCTCATTATCATCTATTAACATTACAGCTTTAAATTTACTTTTCGAGGATTCTGCCATAATTGATTGATCTAAGAATGTTCGTTATCAGTGCCTAATTTAATGCTTTTTATTTAATTCTTTGAATTCAAATAAAATATTTTCATACATGTGAAATGTATTCTATCAGTCCAGATTAAATTTAATACCCTGCGCAAGTGGCAATTCATTTCCATAGTTTATGGTATTGGTTTGTCTCCTCATATACGCCTTCCAGGCATCAGACCCGGATTCACGACCTCCTCCGGTATCTTTTTCGCCACCAAAAGCCCCACCGATTTCAGCCCCTGACGTTCCGATATTCACATTTGCGATTCCGCAATCTGATCCCAGATGAGATAAAAATCTTTCAGATTCTTTAAGATTATTGGTCATAATTGAACTGCTCAAACCCTGAGGAACGTCGTTTTGTATGGATATCGCTTCATCTATTGATGTATATTTGATGAGATATAAAATGGGAGCAAAAGTTTCTTTCTGTACCATTTTCATATCATTATTTACTTCATAAATGGCCGGCTTGACATAGCAACCGGATTCATAACCATTTCCTGTCAGAATTTCCCCATCAACCAGCGGTATTGCTCCTTCCTTTTTTAATTCTTCAAGGGCATTTCGAAAAATTCCCGTTGTATTTGTGTCAATCAAAGGACCAACATGGTTGGTTTCATCCAGTGGATCTCCAATCTTAAGCTGTTTGTAGGCATTTACTAATAAAGACTTGAACTCGTCATATATAGTCTCATGGATTATCAATCGCCTTGTGGTGGTACATCGTTGTCCAGAGGTACCTACTGCCCCGAAAACAGCAGAGGCCAGGGCAAGTTTTAAATCAGCATATTCACTGATGATAATCGCATTGTTGCCCCCTAACTCAAGAATTGACTTTCCGAGCCGGGCCCCCACAGCAGCGCCAACAGATTTACCCATCCTGGTTGATCCTGTAGCAGATATTAAGCTGATATTAGAGTCATTTGCCATATTTTTACCCGATTCCAGATCTCCGATGATCAAATTACTGATACCCTCAGGAACATTATTGTCCTGAAATACTTTAGCAACAATCTTTTGACATGCTATTGCGCACAATGGCACTTTTTCAGAAGGTTTCCAAAGGCATACATTGCCACATACCCAGGCGATCATGGCATTCCATGACCATACGGCTACTGGAAAGTTAAAAGCAGAAATTATGCCTACGATTCCTAAGGGGTGATATTGCTCGTACATCCGGTGCTCGGGTCTTTCCGAATGCATAGTGAATCCGTGAAGTTGTCTCGATAATCCAACAGCAAAATCACATATATCGATCATTTCCTGAACCTCTCCCAGACCCTCCTGGTAGGATTTGCCCATTTCATAGGTAACAAGTTTCCCAAGTTCGGTTTTATATTTTCTGAGTTCTATTCCAATCTGCCTGACGATCTCACCTCGCTGAGGAGCCGGTTTTTTTCTCCATTCCAGAAAGGCAGCCTTGGCAGAATCAATTATTGCTCTATAGTTTGATTCATCTCCCATAGCAATATCAGCAATCACTGCTCCATCTACCGGAGATACGGATTTTATGTTTTTGGCTTCACTGTCCAGCCATTGGTTTCCGGTTGAAGCTCC
Source organism: uncultured Cyclobacteriaceae bacterium (assembly GCA_965365715.1). Lineage (GTDB taxonomy): Bacteria > Bacteroidota > Bacteroidia > Cytophagales > Cyclobacteriaceae > JAGTVG01. The sequence continues at coordinate 5,730 of CBDUCT010000188.1, forward strand.
CTGGTTTACATTTGCAATTCCCAGTTTTTGAAGGACTTCCTTAATTTCTTTTCTTACAGGACTCATGATGAAAAATTGTTTATTGCTTAACAAATTGAAACTATCTATTAAAGTAATTCTTTTTCAGATCAACATTCCCTCCGGACAGGATAATCCCTATCTGTTTCGCTTTAAAACTCTCTTTTTTTCTAAGCAGTGCGGCGAAAGGTACTGCCCCGGAAGGTTCAACGATAATCTTCATTCTTTCCCAGAGAAGTTTCATAGCTTCTATGATCTCTTTATCAGTTACTACTATGATCTCTTCAATATTTTCATTTATAATTTTAAATGTTTTATCTCCCAGAGAAGTCAGGAGCCCGTCCGCAATCGTATCAGGATTTATCGAAGGTACTATTCTACCCTTCTTCAGAGATCGATATGCATCATCTGCACCAGATGGTTCTCCTGCGATTACCTTTGTCCCTGGAGAGAAGTAATTTCTGGACAATAAAGTACCACTGAGCAATCCTCCGCCACCTACGGGAGTAAGAACATAATCCAGGTCATTCTTCGACTGAAATATTTCAAAAGCCGAAGTGGCCTGTCCGGCGATAACTGAATAATTATTATAAGGATGAATAAAGAATGCAGATGTATCCTCAACTACCTTCTCCAAACTGGTTTCTCTTGATTTTAGTGTTGGCTTGCAGAAAATGATTTGAGCGCCATACCCCTTAACGGCTTCAATTTTAATGGAAGGGGCATTTTCCGGCATTACAATGTAGGATTTAATGCCAACAATGGATCCGGCATAGGCCAACGCTTGGGCATGATTTCCTGAGGAATGGGTAGCAATGCCATATTTCCTCTGGCCCTCACTAAGAGACAAGGTAGCGTTCACAGCTCCCCTGGCTTTAAAAGCACCTATTTTCTGAAAATTTTCACACTTGAAATACAGGGAGCACCCGGCAATATGGTTGATCTGCTTCGATGTCAGCAAGGGCGTATGATGAACATATCCAGAAATTCTCCTGGTGGCATCAATTATATCAGATTTTCCGGGTACATGATTTAACATATTGAACTATAAAATTAAAATTCAATTATTGAGGATTTTCGGTAGATTGTATGTTTTTTAGAACAGCTACCCAATCTTTGCCTAAATCATATTCCTCTTTCGTGCCGATCTGGAAATTTAATTCTGATGTGTTGGTAATGACTACTGGTAATTCATGCGAATCAAACAATTCTCCACCATTTCTTGGATCAAACCATTTCACATCATATGATTTCTGAGGATTAAGCTTTACAGAAGAAGCACCTCCTGCGGGAATATAAATCACAATAATATCATCTTCCAATGCAAGAGCATAATTCGACCTGGGAGAAACAAGATTATCTGCAGGCCTCATTTTGTCAATGGGGAGATTTTCCAGAAAGAAACGTGTTGCCAGGGATGTCATTTCCCAGAGTTTGTCACGGGATCTGAAATCTTCGCAGTTCAGGTCATCATTGTCATATTTATGGCCAAAATACCATTCCACTCCGCCTCCTCCTGCCATCAGATTTCCCCAGAGTACTTTATGTCTTATTTCAGCATGTTCCGGATCAATAGCGTCCGGCAATGCACCAATGGAATGGTGTCCTCTTTCATCGCTGCATACC
>CBDUCT010000189.1:0-7356 GCA_965365715.1 uncultured Cyclobacteriaceae bacterium
ATATGGGGCGAAGAGCACCCTGACTACCATTAAGGGTAGAATGGCCATGCATTCCGGGCGCATCATGACCCTTGAAGATGTATTGCAGTCGGATAAGAGCTTGCTTCCTGAGCAATTTACCTTGGATGCTGAGATGCCCGACATGCCGGGTGAAAATGGAAATTATACAATAGCCATGCCGGGGATGAGCAAGGTTCTTTAGGATTATTGTAAAGCGCTTTTCGGATAATCCGGCTTATTAAAAAATGTTTTTCTTCTGCAGTTGTTATTTGTTAAAAAAATGCCCCATGGCCCAACCCTTAGATCGCATTTAAGTGGTTCAGAAGATTTTTTTTAAACCGTTGTATTCGAATTATTCTTTTTGCCGGTCAAATAAAGGTAGGCTCCGTGATCAATTATACTGCACATAATTCTCCCATTTGTCAATGACTTCCCTGAAATCAGAAGGAAGTGGTGAATGGAATTGCATAAATTTCTTACTGATAGGGTGAACAAATCCAAGAGACTGTGCATGCAGGGCCTGCCTGGGGAGTATCTTGAAACAATTCTGGACAAAACTTTTATATTTCGAAAAAACAGTTCCTTTCAGAATTTTATCCCCCCCATAGGTTAAATCATTGAAAAGCGGATGCCCCAGGTATTTCATATGGGCCCGGATCTGATGGGTGCGTCCCGTTTCCAGCTTACATTCTATTATAGAAACATATCTCAGATCCTGTAATACTTTATAATGTGTAATGGCCTTTTTGCCATAATCTCCTTCAGGATAGGCTGTTACTACCCTCCGATCTTTAAGACTTCTGCCCAGCATAACATCAACAGTGCCTTCTTTCTCCTTGGGAACACCCCAAACCAATGCCTGATAGGTCCGTTCTATACTGTGATCAAAAAACTGTTTTGCCAGCCTGTTCAGTGCATGTTCGGTTTTGGCTATGACCAGCAAACCGGAAGTGTCTTTGTCTATTCTATGGACCAGTCCGGGACGTCCTTCATTATCGGGCATTTCAGGAAGATTCTGAAAATGATAGACAAGTGCATTGACAAGCGTGCCAGTCCAGTTGTTATAAGCCGGGTGCACCACCATACCGGCAGGTTTGTCGACGACCAGGAGTTCAGCATCCTCATAGACAATATTTAGTGGAATATTCTCCGGAACAACATTTGGATCCCTGGGAGGTGGCGGAAGAGAAATACTTACCACATCATCGGGCCGGACTTTATAATTTGATTTGATATCTAGGCTGTTTACCTTGACCAATCCATCCCTAATCCCATTTTGTATCCTGTTCCTGGAAGCATTCGGTATACGGTCTGACAGGAATTTATCAATACGAATCAAAGACTGCCCGGGATCCACTTCTATCCGGTAATGTTCAAACAACTCATCACTATCTTCTGAAGAATGTTCCTGCTCTTGATCTTTCATCAATTAATTACATTTTTAGATTTGGTAAATCGACATAACCCATGATTTGCCAAATAAAATTACTAAAGTGAAGATTTATCAATTAATCATTTATATTTTTACCAGATGCATATAAATTGAAACATATTTGTTTAAGTCAATGTTTCACTCTTTATCACATAGGCTCTCAGAACATCAAATTGATGAAAAAGCAAATTACCAATAATCATTTAAATAAATCCCCTATACTTCTTTTTTTATTATTCCTTCTGCCAATGGCAGGATATTCACAACTCAAAGGAGGATTAGAGGATTTTAAACTGCTTGATATCAAAATAGGATATTCTATTCCGGTTGGGAATTATGCTTCAACGGGGAAGAACGATTTTGAGTCCGGATATGCAAAGCCCGGACTGGCATTGGGTGCGGGGTATTACCATATGTTCAGGGATGCTATAGGCCTTGGAGGTTCACTGGGTTTGAATTTTCATGGGTATGATGCTGCCGCACGGCAAAGGGCTATCTATGAAAATGATCCGACAGTAACGGAAGCATTTGTGGAGGGAAGCCGATATACAAATCTTACCCTAACCGTCGGACCGGTAATCAATGCTAGGTTATCTGAGAACCTAGGTTTCCTGTTACATCTTGAAGCCGGGGCAATGATTGCTTTCAGGCCTGAACAGAAATTTAGCATAACCAACCAGCAAGGAACAAATTCCCTATCCCTGGAAAGCATAACGGGTACATCCTTCGCAGCTAATTTTGGGATCGCTTTCAGATATCATGCTACCGAGAGAACTGGCTTCTCCTTGTTCGCGGATTACTTCTATGGAAATCCAAAATATGATTACCTGACTTACCAGTTTCCCAATTGGATAGAAATAAAGGGGAACCAGGATGTAATGTTTATCAATGTAGGAATGAGCCTTACCTATATAATCGGATATTGATACAATGCATTCATGAATTGGCACTTATAGAGAATTGTTTTTCAGAAGACAATTGATTGAACATATTTCTGCTATTATTAAAAATATACCATATTTTTGGTATTTTGGAGGTTAAATATTTACGCAAAATAGTTTTGTATGCTCATATCTTCCGGGCGAAAAAATACCTGGAATTTAAAATGCTCAGTCATAATTCAGTTTGTGCTCTCTTAAGCGGAAGCAATGCCAATGTAAGTAGCAATTGTCTTCCGCTTTTTTTATCTTAATCCTCTTAATCATTTCTTTTTCAGATGCGTAAATTTCAGGTTGTTGTTATCGGAGATGCCAGGGCTGATAAAGCAGAATATGAATTTGCCGAAAAACTTGGTGGGTACCTGGGGACAAAAGGATACACTTTGATCACAGGCGGGAGATCCGGGATTATGGAGGCAGTTAATAAAGGAGCCTTCGAAGCCGGGGGTATTACTGTTGGTATAATTCCCGGTGCAGATTTTTCTCAGGCAAATTCCTGGTGCTCTGTGGTCATTCCCACTGACCTCGGACATGCCAGAAACAGTATTACAGCACTTTCAGCAGATGTAATCATATCAATTGGTGGAAGAGCCGGTACCCTGACTGAGCTTGGATTTGGCTGGATCTTTGAAAAACCTATAATTTCGGTTTCACATTTCGGAGGATGGTCAGCTGACCTATCAGGCAAAAGAATTGACGACCGACGATCTGATCATATTATTTCTGTAGATTCTCTGGAGGAATTAAAAGAGGAGCTTGAAAAAATAGTTAATATGTCTGAATTGAATTAATTTGATCATATATTTTTTACTGAATCTTTATAATACCATGACTAGAAATCAAACTTTCAGGATCGTTCTGCCGGCATTGTTATGCGTTTTTCTCCCCTTAATTTCTTTCCCGGATATTCCCCTTCCGGAACATCCCAGACCAGATCACTGGCGTACAGACTGGCAAAATCTGAACGGAGATTGGGATTTTCAGTTTGATCAGGATAATACAGGGCAAATTGAGAAATGGTTTGAAAAAACCAGGGAATTTTCTCAAACCATCACCGTTCCATTCTCCTGGGGCGCTCCCTTATCCGGTGTGGAAGACGGGGGGGATATTGGCTGGTATAAGCGTGAGATCCTGGTTCCTGAATCCTGGCAGGGAAAGCGGATATTCCTTGTGATCGGCGCTTCTGACTGGACAACCAGCGGATGGCTTGACCATCATGCACTGGGTGAGAACAGGGGAGGATATACGCCGTTCGAGTTTGAACTCACTTCATTTGTAAAATTCGGTCAAAAACAGAATTTGACACTCAGGGTGGATGACACAGATCATGCATTTAAACTGGAGGGCAAACAGGGGTACGGCAAGGCAAGGGGCATATGGCAGACCGTCTATCTGGAGGCCCGGGGGGAGGTTTTTATAGATTATATCCATATTACTCCGGACATAGGAAAAAATGAAATAATTGTCGAAGGGGAGCTCAGCGATCCAGCTGACGATACCGCCCGTATGGAATTTTCAATTACAGGAGAAGATGGCAATGCGCACGATTACAGCCTTGTATTAAAGAAGCGGGACAAGGTATTTAAACAAAGTTTCAGCATTCCTGAGGCCAGGCTATGGACACTGGAGGATCCCCACCTTTATGTCGTAAATGCTCACCTTAAAGTGAATAATAAATCCATGGATTATCTCAACACCTATTTCGGTATGCGTGAATTTGGGGTGGGTAATGTACCTGGGACTGATTATCCATATGTGACCCTTAATAGTGAACCTGTATATCTGCAACTTGCACTTGACCAGGCCTACCATCCGGAAGGCTTTTATACTTTCCCATCCGATGAATTTATGAGGGATGAGATCATCAGGTCCAAAAAGATAGGCCTGAACGGTCAGCGGATCCATGTGAAAATCGGCATCCCCAGGAAACTGTACTGGGCCGATAAACTTGGTCTCCTCATCATGGCAGACGTGCCGAATAGCTGGGGTGAACCTGATGAGGAGATGCGTTTTGAAACTGAAAAAGCTTTGAAGGAAATGATAAAGCGTGATTATAACCATCCTTCTATTTTTTCATGGGTAATCTTCAATGAAACCTGGGGATTATTTTCCAGAGATGATGACAACAAACGCCAATATCTGCCTGAAACCCAGGTATGGGTGAGGGAAATGTATGACCTGGCGAAATCTCTCGATCCCACACGACTTGTAGAAGATAATTCAGCCTGCAATTATGATCATGTGGCTACGGATCTGAACACCTGGCACGCGTACTTGCCGGGATATAAATGGAAGGATTTCTTAAAGAATGCAGTTGAAAATACCTATGAAGGATCTGATTGGAACTATGCGAAAGGATATAAACAGGGCAGGCAACCCATGCTGAACAGTGAATGTGGTAATGTATGGGGATATCAGGGAAGCACCGGCGATGTCGACTGGAGCTGGGATTATCATATTATGATCAGTGAATTCAGGTTACAGCCTAAGATTGCCGGATGGTTATATACAGAACACCATGATGTGATCAATGAATGGAATGGTTATTACAAATTTGACCGGTCATTGAAATACACCGGTCTCGAGGATTTTAATGACATGACCCTTGGGGATTTACACAGTCTCATTCAGATTACGCCGGATATAAACCTGATGTCGGATGTTAAGCCCGGACAAAATGTTCAGATACCGCTGTGGTTATCTGTACTGACAGACAAGGTTCAAATGAAAAAAGCAAATTTAAGCTATCAGATACAACATATTGATATTTTAGGTAATAAAACAGAAGATCCTATTTCTTCTAATCAGATCATGGATATAGGACCATGGCAAATGGATTATATTGATCCGCTGCACATCATGATACCGGAAAAAGAAGGCATACTGATCATAAATTATATACTGGAATCAACAACCGGAGATCCATTGCATAAGAACTTTTCCCTTTTCAGAATACAAGATCCTGACAGGGATAATAAACAAGTATTGAGAACAGATGGCAAGGAAGGGTACCTGGTAAGCTTCAGACCAGACCATTTCAGTTCTTCAGAATGGTCAAATAAAAGCTGGAACATACTGGACGGAAAAAAAGTTAACGGTTCTGGCCATGGCTACTTCGAGTACGAAGTGAGCATCCCGGATTATATCACGAATCTGGAAATCAGCGGGGCATCATTCAGGGTGGAATTATCTGCCAAGCAGTTGTTTGGAAAGGACCTGGCTGATTCTGAAAAAATGGATGGGGATTATATGCGCGGACGGGGAACCCATGATCCCAGCAGAAATCCGAATGCCTACCCTATGACGGATGAGGAAAAATGGACAAGTTATGTCCGGATCTTGATAAATGATGTGGTCATTGGGGAGGCCTTTCTTCCTGACGACCCAGCGGATCACCGCGGTATCCTGTCATGGCATGCACAACTGAAAGACGGAAAATTGAGGGAGGCCGGATCTTATGGATATCTGGTATCTTTGGCCATTCCGGAAGATCTTAAAAGTAAGATCCTGACAGAAAAAAAATGTAAAGTACGAATAGAGGTGCCGGAAATCCTTCCCGGGGGCGTGGCCATATATGGAAAAGATTTTGGAAGATATCCCCTCGATCCAACCTTAATTTTTAATGCAGAAGAATAATCCTTAATATTAATTTTTATACATGACATTGATTCACAATGCGTATTGAAAATATTTTATTTTATATCCTTCTCCCAATATTGTTTACGGGAATTGCATTTCTGAATTATAAAATTCGGGTGAACAAACGATATGATATTTTCTTTAACATTGATTGGAAAAGTTTAAGTTCCGGGAAAAGTGAAAAATTGTTAAAATCTTTGACGCTGACAGGTATAATGTTTAGTTTGTTTAGTATGTTATACTTTCCGATCCTGAAATTTCTTGAAATAAATAGTTTTATCGTTGTATTCACTTACATTGGTCTAAGCCTGGTAATGGTGTTTACTTATTATGGTTTTATTCTAAAATATATGCGGGGTATTCCCTGATCATTGTGGGTAAAACAGGATCCTGTTCGCAACTTCTGGTTATCGCAAATTGTGCTTAATAGAATAGACAATTCATAGAATAATAACTATTTTGCGAATTCAATTCAAACAGAATTTTTTTTCAGATCAAATGAGCATGAAATTTATTGATATAATTATTGGATTTAAGATAATAATGAAATTTATGCGAAAGCGAAGCACTACCTGGTTTATAAAATATTGATTTGCTTTATTTTTAAAAACTATAAAAATTATCGATTCATGGAAAACAAAAACAATTTTTTCAAGATCATTGGCATAATTGCCCTGATCTTTATGATTTCCTGTACGGGAAACCAGAAAAAGGCTGAAACGGAGGCTGAACAACCGGCAGAAGCTGAGGTAAAGGATAACGAAATGGCAGCTATCTTCAATGGAGAAAATCTTGACGGATGGAAAAGGTATAATAAAGATGATATTGGTCCGCTATGGCAGGTAGAGGATGGCATGATCTTTTTTAACGGCTCAGGCCTGGGCGAAGGCAGCGGAGAAGATGGAGGCACACTGATTACCATAAAGCAATACGAGAATTTTGAATTCTCTGTGGACTGGAAAATTCAGGAAGGCGGGAACAGTGGATTGCTGTATCATGTGGTTGAAGATACGGCTTACAGCCATGCCTATAATACCGGGCCGGAATACCAGTTACTCGATGACAACAATTGGACAGATTCTTTGATAGCCGTAAATTCTGTCGCGGCGAATTACGATATGCATGCTCCATCTCCCGATAAAAAACTGAATCCTCCTGGTGAATGGAATACTTCCAAGATCGTGTATAACAATGGCCATGTTGAGCATTGGCTTAACGGGGAGAAAGTCCTTGAATTCGAGGAGGGAAGTACAGATTGGCAAGAAAGGTATAGAAACAGCAAGTGGGTGAATTATCCTGGTTGGGCCAAATACAAGAAAGGATCACTTGGTCTTCAGGATCATGGTG
>CBDUCT010000190.1:0-7302 GCA_965365715.1 uncultured Cyclobacteriaceae bacterium
GTAGCTGGAGTATTTTGATTCGGAAATTTCCAGATCACCAATTTCATCAATTTCCAGGTTGGAATCGTAGATACTCAGATCCAGGTGGCCCGATTTCAAGCACTTTAGATCAGAATATTTCGTGTTCAATTCAAAATCACCCGTTGAATTGAAAGTCATAGTATCATCATATCCATCAATATCTACATTTCCCGTCTGCATAATATTTATTTTACTGTACTTAGAGGCTATTTTTATGTCTTTTGTTTTCTCCGCCGTAAAATCGCTATCATAAATATCCATTTGAGTCAACCCGAAACTTTCAAACTCAAGATCGCTATATTTAGCTTCAATCCGGACTTCTCCATTTGCATTTTTGCCATAGATCTTATCGTCATAACTGTTCAGTTCCAGATCCGCCACATTACTCATTTCAATTTTTGAATATTTTGATTCCAGTTCAAAATTGGAGGACTCAGGAATATACAATCTGGCACTGATATTAAACTCGCTGAGCTTAACTGATCGCCCGTTTTTCAATTTCATTTTTATCACGTTCCTGCCAAGCGTGCTGCTGGTATTTCTGTTATCCCAGAACGTGGTTTCGAGTTTGACCTCATTACTTCGGGCGGGGAAAGTCAGGCTTTCCAGATAGTTTTTAATAGCATCCAGATCTTCCTGTTCTTTGGCCTGTGCGTCTACATAAATAATAAACCGGACCGTATTTGAATTAGATGGTTCAATGATTACATCACAATCATAGTTGCTTAACTCAATGGTCGCACCAGCGTCAATATTATAAGTCCATTCAAAATTTTCACTGAAAGTGAGGCCTTTACCCAAGACCAGCTGGGTGGTCAGAAGAAAGCACAGGCTTAATAATCCTCTATAAACTGACTTCTTGTATATCTTCTTCATATTTTTCAATTTTTTGTGTTTCCATTATGATTTTTTCAAGTATTCGAATTCGCTTCTCATAAGTATCGAAGATTATTTCAACAATTTGCTCCAAATAACCATGTTGTTTCAAATCGCTGATGGCATCCTGATAAATAGTGTCGAGTACGTTTAATTCATTTATCAGAACAGGAATGATATCATTATCAGAAGTACCGGAAAGGCCCTGAATATTTGCATCCTGCATTTTTAGAATTACGGTTTGCTGATAGGCCTTTTCACGGGCTCCGAGCGATTCATTGATCTGACTTAATGTGAATTCCCTTTCTTTTTCCCTGCTGATTTCATTATATATGATATAGCTTAAGGTGAAAACAGCCAAGAAGATGGCTGCCACTTTCCATAAGTTGAAACCAGAGACTTTCTTTTCTGTAATTATTTCTTTTCGTATTCCTTCCCATAACAAGGCATCGTCGGGCTCTTCAACATCAAGTTCCTGACGTCTTGTTTTGAGATATTTTTCCAGATTAATTTTCATTGATTACATTTTTCAATTTATCCAATAGTATTTGTTTCGCTCTTTTGTATTGGGACTTACTTGTAGACTCTGTTATCCCCAGAATCTCACCTATTTCCCTGTGTTTATATCCTTCAAGGGCATATAGGTTAAGAATGGTTCGGGCTTTGTCAGGCAATTCCCTGATGGCCCGGTGTACAATAACGGGATCAACCTGTTCATCCAAATCTTCATCAGGATCTGCAGCCACCTGGATTGCCTCAATGTCATCGAAATGTATTTTCCTTTTTCTTAATACCGAAATACAATTGTTTATTGCAATTCTTTTAAGCCATTGTCCGAATGCCCCCTTGCCTTCAAAATTTTCTATTTTCTTAAAAGCTGTAATAAAGGTGTCCTGAACAATCTCATCCGCATCCATTTTATTATTCATAAATCGCATGGCTACATTGTATAAACTTTTTGAAAACAATTTATAGAGGCTGTATTGCGCCTTGATATCACCAACCTTACACCGGTCGATCAGTTCCTTATGCAATTCATTTTGGCCTCCCATATAATTTGTTGTCAATTGTAGGACGGGGGGATGTTTAAATAGTTGGAATAAATTTATTTTTTTTATTCATACCTCAGAATATTTGCCGGGTTGGTCCTCGTTGCTTTCAGAATAACATTTGATATGGTGCTGATAGAAATAAGCATTATAATTAAGAAAGGAATCAAAAATGCCCATAATGGTTGATCAATCTTAAAAGCATAACTATTTAGCCATTTATTCATGGCGTACCACGTTACCGGGATGGCTATAATACTGGATATAATTATGAGGATAATAATTTCTTTTACCAGCAACTGATAAATGCTTGAACCGGGTGCTCCCAATACTTTTCGGATACCAATCTCTTTAATTCTTTGTGAGGTTGAATATATTGACAAACCCAACAAGCCAAGAACAGCTATAAATATGGCGACCAGGCTGAATACGGTAAAGATCTTACCATATTGGACATCAAGTTTATATTGTTGATCATAAAAAGCATTCAGAAAGAAATAATCAAAAGATGATTCGGGAAAAAATTCATTCCAGATCTTTTTGCTTTCATTTATGATCGAGGTAATATCCTGTGTTTCAAATCTGATCGAATAATACTCAATGGGTATCCAGCTGTATTCCGGGTCCATCAATAAAATGATAGGCGTGAAATCGTTCTGAAGGGATTGCTGATGATAATCTTTAATTACACCAATAACTTCATTGGGTTCATTCTGGTTAATTTCCAGGTGTATTTTCTCATTTAAGGCAGCTTCCGGGTTCTTAAATCCAAATTGTTTAGATGCAGATTCGTTTAATATCAGTCCCTTCAGGTCGGAAGGCCTTTCACGCTCAAAATTTCTTCCTGCAATTACCTGAAGGCCATAGGTGTCGATATAATCATAATCAGTCATTAACATTTCATAAAGCCGGTCTTCCTCCACATCGGCATGATAGCGTCTGTTTGCCAGGAATTTTGCCACCTGCATTCCGGCTACAGTTCCGGATCCTGTAACCTTTTCGACACCGGGAATACGTCTGAGTTCTTTCTTGAAGGTCAGAATCTTCTGTTCGTAATCATCTGTTTGCACGGGTGCTTCAACAACCAGGACCTGATTGATGTTAATGCCGGGATCTTTATCACGCATGAACTGGATCTGTTTGTAAATTATGAGTGTTCCGGCTATAAGAATAAAAGAAGCACCAAACTGCAGGATGGATAAGAATTTTCTATATTGGTTACCACTTCTCGATCTTATAAACTTTCCCTTAAGGACTTGTATGGCCTTAAATTTAGAGAGGATCAGAGCGGGGTATAGGCCTGCTCCGAAAATACCCCCGATAAAGACGAAGATCAATATGTAAGAAAACACCCTGGTAAACCAGAAATCAAAATTGAATATTTCACCAATATATTTCAAAATCAGGATCCTGGACAGGTATGTTAAGATAATTGCCATTCCGATAGCCAATAGATTGATAAGGAAGGCGTCCAGTAAAAATTGTGAGATCAACTGCGAGCTTGTAGAGCCGACGACTTTTCTGATCCCTACCTCTTTTGCACGATCGATGGCTCTCGCTGTGGTAAGGTTAATATAGTTAACCCAGGCAATAAGGAGAATAATAATAGCAATAATGCCAAAAAAATTGACAGCTTTCCTATTCCCTTTGGCATCTATCTCGTAAGGTTTGGCTGGGGTCAGATGAATGTCCTTCATCGGGGCGAGGTCAATTGCCCATTTCAGATCTCTTAAAGCTTCCCTGGTTTTATACTGTTCTGCTAGTTCAGGAAATCGTGATTCGACACGATCTTCCGCATCTGCACTATTTAATTTAATATAGGAATAGCTCTCATGAAGATACCAGAAGTCTCTCATCCATAATGGAGATGTCTCCCATGATATTAGGGCATCGAATTGTAAGCTGGAATTGCCTGGTAGGTCTTCAAATACTCCCGTCACCATACAATGGTAGGTGTATCGTAAGGTGCTTACAATCAGGATTTTATTCATAGGATCCCCATCCTTAAAGAATTTTTCGGAGATGGACTGAGATATTACTATTGAATTAGGTTCCAGAAGAAAGGTTTCCGGAATTCCGCGGACCACAGGAAAGGAAAAAAACGAAAAGAAATTCGAATCAGCAAAACAAACATGTTGCTCGCGGAATTTTATATCATCATATCTGATGGTCCTGTATGAATCATACCAGTTTATTCTTGTAAAATCCCGTACTTCAGGGAAGTTTTTATGCATGGCAGGGACATAACCATTTGTACTGGTGGGCCAGTTGTCGGTCATAACATCACCCTTGTAAAATAGACTTTCGACACGGTATATGCTTTCAAGATCTTCATGAAAATTATCATAGGAATACTCAAACTGTACATAACTGACAATCAATAAACAACATGTTATTCCGAGTGCAAGCCCAATGATATTTATTGAACTGAATACCGGGTTTTTATAGAGATTACGGAATGAAGTAAGAAAAAAGTTCCTCAGCATATTATAGTAAAAATTCAAGGTAAAAATACTTTAATATTTCGAATTCGGTGGAGAGAAAGCTTATCTTATGATGGATTAGTTTATAAAAAATAGATAATATTGGAGCATAAATTTTATATCTATGCCACATATTATTTCTTCCCGAATTTCAAGAAAGGATTTTATTAAGAAATCAGTCAAAATAGGAGGGGCCCTGGCGACAATGGGTATCTTCTATGAACAATCCCGAGCGGGAAATGATCCATCAGTACACCTGGCGATCTTAGCAGATACACATGTAGCAGCCTATAAGAATGAACAATACAGGGGATTTTTCCCCTCGAAAAATTTTCAGCAGGTAATAAGTCAGGTCAATGATAAAAATCCGGAAGCAATGATCATAACGGGGGATATAGCCCGTCTTAGAGGGGAGCTGGGAGATTATTCTGCCATTCAGGAACAATTGCAGGTATTGAATAACGAAATACCGGTTCTTATGGCACTTGGAAATCATGACGACCGGATCAATTTTTATGATATCTTTAATGAAGATTCACAAAATAAGCAGGAGGTCTTTAATAAGCATGTTCTGGTGGTAGATTATGGACAGATCAGGATTGTTTTATTGGATTCACTAATGTTTGTCAATAAAACACCCGGATTTTTGGGACAGGGACAAAGAGAATGGCTAAATAATTACCTGGATAAATCGGATAATAAACCAGTTTTCATATTTGTACACCATACACTTAACAACGGGGATACGGATCTTCTTGATGCAGATCGGTTATTTAATCTCCTCAAAGGGCATAAAAAAGTTAAAGCCATTTTTTACGGTCATTCTCATGTTTATAAGATCACCGAAAGAAATAAAATAAAACTGATCAATATCCCTGCCGTAGGATATAATTTCATAGATTCCCAGCCCGTTGGCTGGCTTGAAGCCAGGATCTCACCTGAAAAAGGAATATTTACTTTACATGCTATCGGGGGGAATATTGAAAATAATGGGCAGCTTACGGAGATTAAGTGGAGGTGAGTTAGTAGAAAAGAATTATTCTCTAATCCTTAATCTATGTGGACTGCTATTGGGAATTCTTTCTAAAATTCCTCTTGCCTCAAGATCGAGTTTAACAGTAACTACATACCATGGTATACTCCCGGAAAACTTATGCTTCAATTCTTCGATCACCATTTTATTCATCTCTTGATAGGAGATTTCCCCGTTCGATCGGACTATATCAATAATAGTCTCCTTGATCAGATTGTATTTACCGAGATCGATATTTACGCCTTTTTTTCCTTCAGGGTGAAGTGTAAGGATCTTGTTGGCCATTATTTTATAAATTAATTGTGCAAATTAACCAAACCTGCATAATCTTTCAAGCTGACCTATATTCAATATCTCAATCTGGCTTCCATCAATCCGGATGATCTCATCTCTCCGGAATTCGGAAAGTATTCTGATCACATTTTCAGTGCTCATATCAATGAGTTCAGCGATTTCCTTTCTTGACAGGGGAAGATGAAATTTTGAATTAAAATAAACCTGTTTGGCAAACATGACCAGGATGTAAGCTATCCTTCCCCTAAGTTGCCTGCGGTCTATCATCATTCTGAACTGAATAATATCATCTGATATCTTGCTTATTTTTTCAAGCACCTCCAGGGCAAATACACCATTATTACGAACTGTGTTTTTCAACACTTCAAGGTCAATAAAGCACATGACAGAATCTTCAATGGCACTTATTGAATATTGGTATTTGTCATTCGAGAAAACACTTAAAAAACCGATGAAATTGAGTGGTCTGGCTATACTTATTATATGCTCCTTAGCCATCCCATCCTTTTTTACCAGTTTTATCAGGCCTTCTTTGAGATAGAGGAATTCTTTGATCGGCTCGCCCTGCTGTACGACAATTTCCTTTTTGTAGTATTTCTTTTCTACCTTGTTAACATTCAGATCGATTAGTTCATCATCTGTCAAATTATCAAATAAAAGTGACCTGAATGCACATTTATTACAGGCTGATGTATTTAAAATCTCAGGCATTCTTAAATAATATCCTACTTATGATATATATCATGATATGACATTTATCATATCAATCCATCTCCTAAAATATGCATTATAGATTTAATTCGCATTAATTATGATCTAAATAATGCAGGAATTCATCATTATAGAATTCCCAAAGTGTTTTTGATATAAATATTATATAGAAAAATGAAAAAATTACTAATACTAGGTGGTGGAACCGCTGGAACGATAATGGCAAATAAAATGAGAAAAGATTTGCCAAGGGAAGATTGGGAAATTACCATTGTGGACCAGTTCAAGACTCATTATTACCAGCCGGGATTTCTTTTTATCCCTTTTGGAATGTACAAGGAAAAGGATGTGGTCAAGCCCAAAGGAGATTTCTTTCCGGTAGGGGCAAAGGTGATTTACTCTGAGGTGGATCAGATAGATCCGGATAAAAATCAGGTTATATTAAAGGATGGTGTGGCATTGAAATATGATTTTCTTATCATAGCCACGGGAACCAAAACTGCACCGGATGAAACCCCGGGTTTGATGGGATCTTTATGGTATAAGCAGGTCTTTGATTTTTATACTATTGAAGGTGCTGTCGCCCTGGCTAACTTCTTTAAAACCTGGCAGGGTGGACATCTGGTAATTAACATTGCAGATCTGCCCTATAAATGCCCGGTAGCTCCTCTTGAATTTACCTTTTTTGCGGATGCTTTTTTTGCCGAAAGGGGTTTAAGAGATAAGGTGAAGATCAGTTACGTTACGCCATTATCAGGGGCCTTTACGAAGCCCATAGCCTCGCAAATGCTGGGCGGGCTTCTGGAAGACAAGAATATTGAAGGCATACCTGACT
>CBDUCT010000191.1:0-7288 GCA_965365715.1 uncultured Cyclobacteriaceae bacterium
ATTTTGCGAAAGTAGTAACCACGAGTACCCCAGATAACATCGATGAAATTCTTGATAAATATACTATTGATGTGGCCCTTCTCGATATGAATTACACCGCCGGAGCAACTACAGGAAAGGAAGGATTTGACCTATTAAATTACCTCACAATTAACACGCCGAAAACAAGGGTTGTAATGATGACCGCCTATGGCGACATAGACCTGGCCATTAAGGCCATTAAAGAAGGGGCTGTTGATTTTATCGTCAAACCTTGGGATAATACCAAAATGGTGACTATTGTCACATCGGCGTTTAATAAAGCTCCGGGTAATCAACCCAATATTCAGCTGACAACAGCTCCCGCCGCGGAGGATGAAAATAAGGAAATGTCTGAGGTAGACCGTGTGTTTATGTTCCTCGATATAACTTCATCTACTTCAATCGCAGAAAATCTGGGACATGTTAAGTATTTTGAGTTACTTAATGACTTCTTTAACGATCTGGCCATCCCTATAGAAGCACATAAAGGTGAAATTTATCAATATGTTGGGGACGAGGGAGTTGTATCCTGGGCACTTGAAGAAGGCATAAACGAGGCAAATTGCCTACATTGCTTTTTCGATATTTTGGAGACGATAGATGACCTATCCTTCAAATATCTTGAAAAATATGAAATGGTTCCGACCTTTAAAGCCGGGATGCATTTTGGGAAAGTATCTACCGGTACCATCGGAACCATCAAGAAAGAAATTATATATACGGGAGATGTACTGAATACTACCAGTAGAATTGAAGGGCAATGTAACCAGCACAACGTGAACCTTTTATTATCTAAGGATCTCATGAACAAATTGCCTAATGACAATCAGTTTAAATTTGTTGAGATCGGAGAGATAAGCCTTCGAGGGAAAGCCTCCTATGTGACATTGGTTACAGGTCAACGAAATTAATTACCACTCGATCTTGATTATACCTGGCCGAGTGTTTCTTATCAGTGGATTTATTTTTGTGCAATTCCGGGCCGGACTATGAAAATCTTCGTTAAATCCTGAAAATATTTGAGAACCCTGCAGAAAAAGCACTTGGTTAGTGATTTTATTTTAATATTAAACTATAATTGTAACATCAGTTTCCAAGAGTTGATCAACCAATTAAGCCTGATGAATAAAGAGAAAGGAAAGATCTTAATTGTTGATGATGATGAGAGCGTATTGATGGTATCGAAGTACCTGTTGAGTCAACAATTTACCGAAGTTATTACCCTTGACGATCCTGAATTACTAGATGATAATCTAAAATCAAATAGTATTGATGTAGCACTTCTTGATATGAATTATACTATAGGAGCTACAACAGGTGAGGAAGGTCTGAACCTCCTGCGAACATTTAAAAAAGAAGCCCCTTCTACAAGGATCATCATGATGACTGCCTACAGTGATCTGGACATTGCTATCAGGGCCATAAAAGAAGGAGCTGATGATTTCATTGTAAAACCCTGGGATAATGATAAGTTTCTCAGTATTGTATTATCAGTATATAAAATGGGTCCTAATATAAGTCCGGGCATAAAACCTCAAAATACCTACCCGACAAATATTTCGAAGCATAAAAATGAGATGAAAGAAGTTGAAAGGGTGTTTATGTTCCTCGACATTGTTTCTGCAACCACCATCGCTGAAAAGCTCGGACATTTAAAATATTTTGAGTTACTTAAAGATTTCTTCGATGATCTCGCAGATCCAATCAATACCTTTCACGGTGAAATTTATCAGTATGTTGGCGATGAGGTAGTAATTTCATGGCCACTTGATAAGGGAATAGAGAACGGGAATTGCCTGAATTGTTTCTTCGGCATTGCTGATGTCATCAAAAGTCTTGAGGAAAAGTATTTAAATAAATATCAGCTGGTTCCCGGCTTTAAAGCCGGGATTCACTGTGGTAAGGTGATTACGGGAATGGTGGGAAGTTTTAAAAGGGAGGTTGTATATACAGGAGATGTGTTGAACACAACCAGCAGGATAGAAGGTCAGTGTAATCATTACGCGGTAAATCTATTGTTCTCAGACGATCTTAGGGAAAAAATCAATTCATTGAACGGATGGGAATACAAAGAGATTGGAAGAATAAAACTGAGGGGCAAAAAGGCTGACACCAGATTATTTACATGCCTCAAGGCGGAATAGCCTGTCATTGGCGATAACCTGTTATTGGTTATGTGTCAATGATTCGTAGATTTTAAGGACCTGCGGAATAACCATCCTTTTTCCATCATTAATAATTATGAAATCTGATAGTTTCTTTTTGCGTGATTCACTCATCTGCTTTTCAATAATATTTTCAATGTCTTCTTTACTTCGGTTTGCATCGCGGAGCAAAACCCGTCCAATACGAATTGATTTTGGTGCAGATACCAGAATCGTATAGTCCAGGTCTTTGTAGGAGTTTGATTCAAAAAGCAATGCAGCCTCTTTTATGGTCATTGATTTTTCTATGTATTTAGTCAGCCAGGAATTATAATCCTTGATTACAGCCGGATGAACCAGATTATTCATCCTGTTCAGGTTTTCGTGGTTCTTAAATACGACTTCGTTGAGATAAGTCCTGTTCAAAGAGTTATTGGTATACGCTTCCGGTCCAAATAGATTTATGATTTGTTCTTTCAAGTAAGGGTCTTCGTTCATTAACCGTTTGGCCTCTGTATCAGAATTATAAACCGGTATCCCAAATGTTTTGAATATATTGGCTATCAGGCTTTTTCCGGCACCGATACCCCCTGTTATTCCAACTTTTACAGACATATTCTTACCTATATCTAACTTTAACAAGGGTAGTGTCCAGTTCAATGCCCTGAACATATTCAGGGTATTCTATCAGCTCAATAATGACTGTAGAATCCTGAGGGTTGACATTATTAAAGTCTGCAATAACAACAAATTTGGATTTTGGAAAATTGTCCTTCATCTCCTCCTGTATCTGAAAACCGGATTTGACAATTCCTGGTTCAATAAAAGCAGAAGAATCCATAGGAAAATTGACCAATTGGATCTCGAGGTCTGTGCTATGATTCACATATTCTGAAACATTAAAACTAATGTCAATTTCTGATGGGGAGAATGACACCAGACTCAAATCAAAATTGTCAATGTATATCTTTTCAGAATAATTATCGTCTATTTCATCCTGTGGTAATCGAATAGAAAGCGTATCGTTTAGCGTTGTGATCAAGGACTCATGACCGGTAATTGTTACTGAATCAGGACTTACGTTCAGGGGACTGACTATTTGATGAGACCTTTGCAGGCTGATCTTGCTGCTGTCAACGTATACGAACAACTTTTTCTTACGCAGACGCTGTATATCAAAATATATAGTATCCGTAACTACGAAATTCAGGTTCAGAGAACTCAAGTGCTGCGATAACAAAGGCTGTATCGTATACCCTGCTATCCGCTTGGTCTCGATGGGGTTTTCCACAGAAATAAGCAGAGGATCGCGCCTGAAGGATAAAGATTCTTTTAAAAGGTCCCATCCGACACCCGAAACATTTACCTGGACGTTTCTTGGCGGATTTATAACTTCTATTGTACTGTCTTTCACATAAGAAAGTTCAATAGGGCATTTAATTACCGTCGTGTAATTCTTGTTAAGGGCACTTAAAAACCAAATAATAGTAGCCCCAATAATACATAGAATAACTATCTTCAGATCCTTATTGCTCGGTCTGATGATAGATTTTAGCCATCTCCATATTTTATTGACACTATCCAATCAAATTATACAGATTATTTACCGCCTTTATATCTTTTGCTGGCTTCAAGGGATATTGAAGATTTGTCCAGTTTAATTTTACCTCCCTTTTCTACTTCAAGAATAATAGTCTCACCATCCATAGCTGCAATCCTTCCGTGAATGCCTCCAACGGTTACTATGTTATCTCCTTTTTTAACTTCCTCAAGAAATCTCTTCTGATCCTTTTGCTTTTTCTGCTGAGGCCTTATCATAAAGAAATAAAATATCAGGACTATGCCACCAATTAAAAGCAGGTTTCCATACAATGACTGACCTCCTGATGGCGCTTGCAATAAAATGAAATCTAACATCACTTATCTATTTAATTTAAAAATTATTTAACAGGTCCGGCTGTTTGCTGGTTTTTTGGCGTCACAAATCCTTTTATTCTTAAACGGGTCAGGGTAGGTTCTGTATTGGCCATAATAGAGATTGTTTTTATCTGCTGATTGGGCTTCCCTTTCGTATTGAATCTTACTTTTATCTCCCCAGTTTCACCTACGCCGATAGGATGTTTCGGCCAGTCAGGAACTGTACATCCACAAGAAGCAGTGGCTTTGTCAATTACCAGTGGTGATTGTCCGGTATTTGTAAACTTGAATATATGGTTTACAATTTCTCCTTCTCTCACAGTCCCGAAATCAAATTCAGTACTTTCGATAGAAAAAACTGGTTTTGGACTATCATCATTTATCTTTTCCGGATTTGAGGCCAGTGAAACATTGCTGCGAACAGGTTTTTTAGCGGTTGTATTCCCTGATTCTAAATTGGCTACCCTTCTTTCCAGAGCTGTAATTCTTCTTTCCAGCTTTGAATCTGAAGAACAGGAATACAGAATTAAGATAATTACCGCAACTTGTAAAGTTTTTAAATGCCTCATATCAATTAATCGTTTTTACTCTTTATTTGGCCGATCAGGTCATCTACGTCTTCAAGAAGCTTTTCAGCTTTATCCTTTGCGTTTTTAATTACTTTCTGACCTTCTGATTTTGCCACAGTATCGGTGGTTGATTTAGCTTTCACCAACTCCTGAAGCAAATCCTCCAGTTCTTTTTTATACTTGTCTAAAAGGAATGATAACTTTTCTCTGGTATGAGTTCCTTTTTCAGGGGCATAAAGTAAACCAATGACTGCTCCTGCAGTAGCGCCAATTAAGAATGCCAGTAATGATTTTGATGAATTACTCATATCTAATTTATTTATTGTCAATTAATCCTCTACCACTTTTTTTAACGATACCCTGTTCTATCAACTCTTCAGACAGAACATCAAGGATACCATTTACAAATTTCTTACTTTTTGGTGTACTGAAATTTTTTGATAATTCAATATACTCATTTATAGTAACCTTTACGGGGATATTAGGGAAATAGATCATTTCTCCAATGGCCATTTTAAGAATAATCTTATCCATGATGGCCATCCTTTCAATATCCCAGTTTTTAGATTTCTCAGCTATTAATTTATCAAATTCCTTATCCTTGTTAACGGATATTTCAAACAACTTCTCAAAAAAAGAACGATCTTCTTCCCAATTATTGCTTAACACCGCCAGTTCAATATTTGTATCTTCTGCCTCGACATTTTTAAATGTCTTTACAATCATGCTCCGGATTACGTGTCTGTCTTCATTCCAGTTCAAATCATCAGAAGCCATGAATTCCTGAAATGCATCATTTTTAAACAGAAGATTCTTATAAAGATGCAGTATTAATTTTTTATCCGTTGTAAAATTATCCTTTTTTTCTTTTTTCCCATTTATATAAGATTCGTAATCTTCGTCCCGGCTTACAGAATTTTTAAACCAGTTGTATACTAAGTCCTTTTCCTTAATCCAGGAAAGTTTATAATCAATAATACCTTTTTGGAATATATTATTATTACGTAATAATGCTATAATAGGATTCTCAATGAATCTTTTATTCTTAATGCTGAGTTTCCCGGAAGGATCATTTTCCATAATCCTGATCAGTTCCTCAGGTATCATTAATATCCACAAATAAAGTTCAAAGATTCGCTCTACATCTAGCAGCATATTTTTTCTATATCGCTTATAGTCTTCCTCGTTCTGCTTCTCATAATCGATAAAGGCATCATGAGCAGCAACCTCAATATCCTCTTCACTGTCCTCTAGCTTAATAAATGAATCATGTTTGAAATTCTGCTCGAAGGTTTTAATGGAATCTCTTTTCTTTAAGTTTAATTCAGATTTATCGATTGGTTCCATCGAATTTAAATCAGGCAGGAATCTATCGCGTATATAATCGATGGCTAAATTGTAATTTGCCTCTTTAGATTTATAAAAAGCATACAAGCATTGCAATGCTTTAGATCTAAGAATTCGCCTGTTTAACATATTGAATTATCTATATTACAGATGCGCTTTTACCTTGCCAACATCCAGGATCCTTTGTGAAGCTATATTTATGGCTGCTTCCTGTGAAGAAGTCTTTTCCGCTCTGGACTTATGAATAATATCCAAAACAGTATTATAGATCCGCTCCACTTTTTTAAATACTCTTTCCCGGCTATAATTGCCAAGATAATCCAGTCCGACATTGATCAGGCCCCCGGCATTGATCATGAAGTCCGGAGCATATATTATCCCTTTATTCAATAAAATATTGCCATGTTTAAGTTCATCTTCAAGCTGGTTATTTGCAGCACCCGCTATAATGTCACACTGAAGTGAATCAATTGTTTGATCGTTAACAGTTGCACCCAGAGCACAAGGAGCATAAATATCCATTTTTTCTGTATAGATTGATTCCTCGTCTACCACAGTAACCTTGAACTCCTTGGTTATCTCTTTAATTTTATCCTCATAAATATCGGATACAAGAACATTTGCTCCTTCTTCGATAAGGTGTTTCACCAGATAATGACCCACATGACCAACACCCTGTACAGCCACTTTTCTATTCTCCAGGCTGTCATTGCCATATGCTTCCTTGGCGCATGCCTTCATACCCATATATACACCATATGCAGTAAAAGGAGAGGGATCTCCCGCACCTCCCATTTTTTCAGAAAGCCCGGTAACATATTTTGTTTCCATGGAAATATACTCCATATCCTCGGGACTCATATTAACATCTTCCGCGGTAATATATTTTCCTTTCAGGCTTTCAACAAACCGGCCGAATCTTCTTAGTAAAGCTTCCGACTTTAGCTTTTTCGCATCCCCGATGATCACAGCTTTGCCTCCCCCTAAATTCAAGCCGGATATAGAAGCTTTGAAAGTCATACCGCGTGATAAGCGAAGAACATCCATCAGTGCTTCTTCTTCGGATTTGTAATCCCACATTCGGGTTCCCCCCAATGAGGGACCAAGAACAGTATTATGTATACCTATGATTGCCTTTAAACCTGTATACTCATCGTAACAATAAACCAATTGTTCATGACCATGTTCAGATAAACTGCTGAACACGGATACGGACCCAACCTTTTCCTCTTGTTTTAAGTCTATCATTTATTTTTGGGTTAAAAGTTTAATATTTTAGAACCTTAATT
The DNA here is from genome assembly GCA_965365715.1 of uncultured Cyclobacteriaceae bacterium. Classification (GTDB taxonomy): domain Bacteria; phylum Bacteroidota; class Bacteroidia; order Cytophagales; family Cyclobacteriaceae; genus JAGTVG01. The sequence continues at coordinate 7,288 of CBDUCT010000191.1, forward strand.
G
>CBDUCT010000192.1:0-7234 GCA_965365715.1 uncultured Cyclobacteriaceae bacterium
CTTGTTACCAATACCGACCTTAATATTCTGATCATTGAAGATAAAAAGAGTAACCTTGATCTATTGTCATATCTCACCGACCTATAATGAAATCCTATAAGACTCAGGGCTATTTAGATTTTTAGAATTTCCGGAAATACCACATCGGCACGAATAAATGTATCCTGAAATTTTATATTTATAGTATAAGATTTTAACTTATATGTATGATCACTTTTATATCTAAACACATACCCGATGAACACTATTAGAGCTGCTGTCGCCGGCCTGGGATTTATTGGTCCGGCTCATGTTGAAGCCCTTCGCAGACTTCCTGGAATCGAAGTGGTTGCTATATCAGATGTTTCACTCGAAGTAGCTGAAAATAAAGCCAAAGAACTTGGGATTAAACATTTCTACAGCGATTTTGATGAACTGATAAACCATCCCGGCATTGACTGTGTCCACATCTGCACACCCAACAACCTGCATTATCCTATGGCTATGGATGCTTTGAAGCACGGTATCCACGTAGTTTGCGAAAAACCCCTGGCCATGACCATCAATGAAGCCGTTTCCCTTAATGAATTGGGATTAAAATCCGGACTGGTCAACGCAATCCATTTCAATATAAGATATTATCCGCTGATAAGGCATATGCGTTCGGCCCGTTTGAAAGGTGAACTAGGTGAGGTTTACTCTGTAATAGGCTCTTACCTGCAGGACTGGTTGTTTTACGAAACGGATTATAACTGGAGACTGGAGGCTGATAAATCCGGTGAATCCAAGGCAATTGCTGATATTGGTTCCCACTTGATGGATTTATTGGAATATATCACAGGTTTGGAAATAGTTGAGGTTATGGCTGATTTTGCAACCATACACCCTACAAGGAAGAAACCACTTAAACCCATTGAAACTTATTCAGGGAAAATGCTTAAACCTGAAGACTATGAAGATGTAAAAATTGAGACAGAAGATTATGCCACGGTAATGTTACGTTTTAATAATGGGAAAAAAGGGGTTGTGACTGTCAGCCAGGTATCAGCAGGTCGTAAAAACCAGTTAAAGCTTGAAATTGCAGGATCCGGCATCACTTTTGCCTGGAATTCTGAAAAGCCAAATGAACTATGGACAGGGAAAAGAGACTCAGCCAATGAGGTGCTGATGAGAGATCCCTCCCTGGTTGACGAGGACAGTCGTGAGATTATTTCTTTTCCGGGTGGGCACAATGAAGGTTTTCCGGATACCAGCAAACAAATATTCAAGGAGATTTATCAGGATGTCCGGAATGGCAGGTCTAAAGATCCACCCTATCCTACTTTTAAAGACGGCTTGAGGGAGCTGATCTTATGCGAAAAGATCATAGAGAGCAATAAAAAACAGGCCTGGGTTAAAGTTTAATCAGTTATTAGTTAAGGATACGAGTACCTTCTGGGTAATAGTTTACTCAGCTATAAGTTAAGGATTCGGGTACCCTCTGGGTGAATTACGATTTTTTCCGTTTGAAACTGATCGTTTTATTGGATACCAGCGGTTTGGCCCATAACCCAATGCTGAAAATATAAGCCAGGGTAACGAAATTGAACATCATCCCGATCCTAAGTGTAATCAGGTCACTCAGACCACCTATCAGCAACTGAACCACTGCCCCTCCCATAATCCCGGTCATCAGTATACCTGCAAAGGATCCGTGGTGTTTTGATACAGAGTTCAGCGCAAGTGAAATAATGATCGGATACATAACGGACATGAAAAATCCTACTAATGGAAATGCATATAAAGATAAAGTCCTGCTGCCCAGCAGCGCAAGGAGAAGACTGATAATGGAGGCCAGCGTAAACCACCTTAAAACCAGTTTACTGTCCAGAAGTTTCAGTAAAACGAGGCCAAGCAATCCTCCTATCGTCATTAATCCCCAGAAGTTAGCAACAGCATTAGCACCAACCGTTTCATAATCATATCCATGGTATTGGGAGAGAAATTTTGACATCCAATAGGATACACCCTGTTCGGTTCCGACATAAGCAAAGATCCCGAGGAAAAATAAAATTACATATCGATTTTTAAACAGATCAAAATAACTTTCCCTGGTTCCAACCTTTTCATCTTCCTTCAATTCTACCTTTGGAAAACGGGTCATCATTATCAGAACCACCATGGCCATACAAATCAGGCCAAATACCCAATATACAGAAACCCATGACATAGAATCAGGGACAAGTCCCGTGAGGGTGGAAATAAACGGATTAGTATTCGATTCATCTGCTATCCCGGTAACCAGCCAGGAGTACATTTTAGGACTGACAAATGAAGCAGATCCAAAGACCAACTGGGCTATAACAGAATAAAAAGCGAAATGTTCTTCCCCGCCAGCAACTCTCAGTAATGGATTTATGATCACCTGAAGCATGGCCATTCCAGCTCCTATGGTGAACAGGGATATGATATATACTCTAAAAGTCGGGAAACTTGCAAAGGCAAGTGATCCGATCAATGCCAGGACAAAGGCCACGATCAGCATTCTCTTTTCCATGTATTTTTCAACCAGAAAACCGGAGGGGATCGACATCACACCATAAGCAATAAAAAAGGAAAATGGGAGGAATCCTGCCAGCGTTTCATTTAGTGAATAACTCGCAGATGCACTGGGATTGAGGGTTCCAAGGATATTGGTCAAAAAGGAAATAACAAAAAATATAAGAATGACGAGAAAAACCTTGAAATAACTTTTTTGCGAATTGCCTGTGTTCATAATTTTAATTTATGATATTAAAAAACTTTTTAGTGCGACCGTTATATAATATAAAATCAGGATCTGCCAGATTCGAAAAAAATCTTATTTAACACTTAAAATGTAAGGTTTATTAATAAATTATCCTAAAAAAGGATTAAGATAATTTTGTATCTTGCGTTTTTAGAATTCCCCGCTGATATCCGAATGCGTGGTTCATTTTTATAAAGAAAAGTTTATTTTATGAGAAGTATTTTTATCGGTATAATATTACTATTAATCCTGGCCTCATGTGAATCTTCGAAGGAATCGAAACCGGATAGACCTAACATATTATTTGCCATTGCAGATGATGCATCTTTTCCGCATATGGGTGCATATGGTACGGATTGGGTAAAAACACCGGCTTTTGATCGTGTTGCCCGGGCAGGGATCCTGTTTATGAATTGTTATACACCCAACGCAAAATGCGCTCCTTCACGATCCTGCATCCTCACTGGCCGGAATTCCTGGCAACTGGAGGAAGCCGCCAACCACTGGCCTTTCTTCCCTCAGAAATTTAAGACCTACGCTGAATCGCTGAGTGAACATGGATATTTTGTCGGCTACACGGCAAAAGGATGGGCACCAGGCATCCCTGGAAAAATTGATGGAAAGAAACGGCAGCTTACTGGTATTCCTTTCAATGATCATACCCTGGAAGCTCCGGCAAATTTTATTAATTCAAATGATTATGCAGCAAATTTCAAAGCCTTTCTGGAATCAAGGCCCGATGATACTCCATTCTGTTTCTGGTACGGAAGCACTGAACCCCACAGAGCCTATGAATTTAAAGCCGGTATAAAATATGGAGGAAAGTCGATCGAGCAGATTAAAGAAGTACCTCCTTTCTGGCCGGAAGTGGATAGCATTAAGGTAGATATCCTTGACTATGCGTACGAAATTGAGTGGTTTGACCAGCACCTGCAGGAAATGCTGGCCTATCTGGAAGAACAAGGAGAACTGGATAATACCCTGGTTGTGGTAACCGCTGATAATGGAATGCCTTTCCCAAGGGTAAAAGGACAGGTTTATGAATATTCGAATCATCTACCACTGGCGATAATGTGGAAAGATGGAATAAATAACCCGGGACGCAGGGTAGAGGATTTTGTGAATTTCATCGATTTTGCCCCTACTTTCCTTGAACTGGCCGGGATTCCCGAGACTATGTCAGGCATGCAGGCCATAGAAGGAACCAGTCTGACTGATATTTTTAATTCAGAAAAGGATGGTCAGGTTAATCCGGATAGAAATTTTGCGCTGCTTGGTAAGGAAAAACACGATGTTGGCCGTCCCGGTGATGTGGGTTATCCTGTCAGGGGAATTATTAAAGATGGTTTTCTTTACCTGAGGAATTTTAAGACAGACCGCTGGCCGGCCGGCAATCCGGAAACCGGGTACCTAAATACGGATGGGAGCCCAACAAAGACAGTAATACTCAATGATAGAAGAAATAAAGGGGAAAGTGAATACTGGCAATTGAATTTTGGAAGGCGAATAGAAGAAGAATTGTATAATATTAAAGAAGATCCTTTCTGCTTAAATAACCTTGCCCTTGATCAAAGCTATTCAGAGATCATGAATCAACTTAAACTGGATATGGCCAGTAAACTTGAGGACCAGCAGGATCCACGGATGGCAGGAAATGGAGATATCTTCGACAGCTATCTTTATTCCAATGCGACGGACCGGAATTTCTACGAAAGATTCATGGCCGGAGAGGAAGTCCATGCAGGATGGGTTAACGAAAGCGACTTTGAGCAGGAAAGTATTGACTGAAATTTAGGATAAAGTCTTATAAAAAACTTGAACTCCTTGATTTGAACACTTTGATTTAGACTTTGTGAATTTAAACTTTGTGGAAAAACGCTGTGAACTAAACTCATGAATAGGATTTTGTGAATTGGAATCTATGAATTGAATTGTATCAACTTAACTCAGGAAACTAAATCCTGTGAACTAAACCGTGTGAATTAAACTCTGTGAACTCTTTGAAATTAACCTTTTGAACCTAATACCGTGAAAAAAATCTCTTTTATAATATTCATTCTATTATTCGGCTGCAAGCCGGAAAAGATCGATCCATGGATAATGACCGCACCGGCTGGTGATTTGTATGTCGAAATCAATAAAGAGGGAAAAACTGTTTTGCCCAATGGAAGATATATTAGCCCACCCGGCTTAACCCATGAAGTTGCCCCTCACCCCTATGGATTGGTGGTGAGTCCGGATGGAAAAACAGCAGTCACTGCAAATTCAGGAACGAATCCCTTATCAATCAGTATCCTGAGAGATATTACTTCTGAAGAGCCGGATATTCAGCAAATCCCGCCCGGACCTTCCACCGATGAGGGGGTCCTTGCCTCCGTATTTATGGGACTGGCCATCTCCAATGATAACAGTTCTGTTTATGTTGCAGGTGGCCAGGAGAATAAGATATTCATATTTGATATGAGGAATGGTGATCCTCAAGGATATATCGATTGTGCATTTGTAGATGCTGAGCATGATTATTCACATGGATATATAGGCGATATGGTATTAAGCAAGGATGGACAAACCCTTTATGCCGTCGACCAGATCAACTTTCGCATGATTATAATTGATGTGGAACAGAAAATGATTTTACATAATGTTCCTGTGGGCCGTTATCCTTTCGGAATCACCCTGTCTCCCGATAATAAAAAAGCTTATGTTGCGAATGTAGGTATGTTTGCATACCAGAAGATCAAAGGCATCGATCCGGAAAATCTGAAAGATACCGGATTGGAATTTCCCCCATTCGGATATAATACCGAGGAGGCTGAAAAAGGTATTAAAACAGACTCTCTGGAAGTTCCCGGATTGGGAGAAGTAAATTCACCCGAGGCATTTTCCGTATTTACCATTGATCTCCGGGATTCCGATAAGCCTGAAGTGACAGCAAAAATCAAAACAGGACATCTCGTAGGTGCCCTGGTGGAAGGGATCCCAGCCGTGGGCGGCTCCAGCCCAAATTCCCTGGTAGCAACCGACGCCTATGTATTTGTCAGTAATGGCAACAATGACAATATATCCGTAATCGATATCAGGAACGATACCATCCTACAAAATATTGAGTTAAAACCTGATAAACGAATTCAATCCTTCAGGGGTATTATACCTTTTGGACTGGCCTTGTCACCAGATCATAAAAGATTATATGTGGCTGAAGCGGGCATCAATGCTATTGGTGTAATTGATACCAAAACACTTAAGGTGCTCGGGCATATCCCTGCAGGCTGGTTCCCTTCCAAGCTTAAAGTTACTCCTGACGGAAAGCATCTTGTAGTAGCTAATGCAAAAGGATATGGAAGCGGACCGAATGCCGGTCCGAAATTCGACCCTTTTCTATATGGCAGCTATATCGGAAGTTTGATGCGAGGATCAGTATCGGTATTTCCTGTCCCGGAAGATGATGAACTAAAAGCTCTTTCTGAAAAGGTGATCGAAAACAATTTCCGGATGCTTAAATCCAGTTCTCCGGAATTTGAGTGGCGACAAAACAATCCTGTTCCTCTGTATCCCGGTGAGAAGAACTCACCCATTAAGCATATTGTGTTTATATCTAAAGAAAACAGGACCTATGATGAAGTCTTCGGTCAGGTTGAAAAAGGAAAAGGAATGGAAGAACTGGCCAGGTATGGTAAAAATGTTTCCATCAGGTATAAAGGGATGGAAGAACCTATTGATAATCTGACTGTAATGCCCAACCATTTGCAGCTTGCAGAAGAATTTGCCATCTCGGATAATTTCTATGTGGATGCGGATGTATCTGCCGACGGCCACAGATGGCTGGTTAATACCTATCCCAATGAATGGGTTGAAACAAGCACGGCAGCCAGTTACGGAGGTAACAGAACTTTTAAATCTGATTCCAAAGCCCCTGGTGTCTATGCCATGAATGGCTCAGCTGGAGCGATATATCCGGAGGATTACAATGAAGCGGGATCCATGTGGGATCACCTGGAAAGAAACGACATAGATTTTTATAATTTTGGATTCAGTATTATGTTTGAACCAGCCTCCTATCAACCGGATTTCAAATATACAGGCATCAGACATTATATCAATTTCCCGGTTCCTCAACCCATTTTCGAAAGGACCTCCAGAACCTATCCTACCTATAATATGGCTATTCCTGATCAGTTCAGAATTGATATGTTCATACAGGAATTTAATGAGAAATGGATGACTGGTGGAGATCCCCTGCCTGCTCTGATTACTGTGATCATACCCAATGACCATGGCGCCGACGACAGACCAGAAGCAGGGTATCCATACCGCGAGAGTTATATGGCTGATAATGACCTTGCCGTAGGCAGGATTGTCGAGTTCCTGTCCCATACACCTTACTGGAAAAATATGATGATCGTCATTACTGAAGATGATGCCTAGAATGGAGTTGACCATATCGACGCGCACAGGAGCCTTTTAATGCTCATTTCGCCTTATGTAAAA
>CBDUCT010000193.1:0-7232 GCA_965365715.1 uncultured Cyclobacteriaceae bacterium
GCAGCCTTAAATCTAATCCGTTCCTGCTCTTCTTCTGATTTTTATTTTAATAGCCTCAGGTATATATTCTTCAGAAATAAAAACAAGATAACCGCCACCTCCGGCTCCGGACAATTTCCATCCTGTTGCTTTCTTTCTATGCAATTCTATAGTATGAAGTACTTCCTCATTTATCATGTTGGGGAACATAGTTACCTGGGCCTCAAATGAAGCTCTGAAATACCGGCCAAATTCTGTTAGATCTTTACGAAATATAGCTTCCCAGGTACAAAAAGTGGCATCAGCAAGGGCTTTTGCATTTTTTGCATTAATATTAGTATTCGCCAATACGTCATACCCTGTGGCACGGGGATTTAGTGGAACAAAATGAAGCCGCTCTTCTAACCAGAATAAAATATCCTCTTCATGACAGGATTCTATTTTGTTCGGCCAGTAATCTCCATCATAATACAATATATTTAATCCAGGGAATACGATCCCTATTGAATCCTGTGATCCGCTAATTTCTTTTTTACCAGGAGGATTCTCAAAGCTGAATAAAACTTTTGCCAGTTTTTCAGGATCATCTACCGGCAAGCTATAACCCCATATTTCTACAGCCTTTTTCCGGGTACTGGATGACATCCCACTTCGATCGCTGAAATCGTATGTTGGTTCAATTGATATTGTAATGACGGGTCCCGGATAATGCTTTGATACGTAAGGCTGATCAAGCCATCCACCGGCCAGGTCAAGTCTGTATGGAATGATGCTTTTTGACCTAAGATTAGTTGTCGATCTCGAGGGAAGATTATCTTTGGGAATTCTCTTACTCACTACATAGTCTATTCCTAATTGCTCGCACAGATCTTTCTTCGCCCTTGAATCACCGTCTTCATTTACAAAAAGAATATCAGGCTTTAATTCCTTTATTTCATCCAGGTAATCTATAATCCCACTTCCTTTATTAATCCAGGCCTCCTTTACGAATTTTAGGGATTTTACCATATATAATCTTTCCCTGTCGTTATTAACTGTTTTTCGGTTTTTAAGACTGAAAATCGTACGATCTGACCCTAATCCTACATAAAGATCACCATATGTGGAAGCTTCCTCAAAAAATGCAACATGTCCACTATGTAGAAGATCATAACAGCCACTAACGAAAACTTTCTTCCTTTTCATGAATGATTATTTGGACTGCAACAAAAATAGTAAAATAGTTTACATCTTCAGGGTACAGGATCTCAATAAATCGACTATTATATCCTTTTAAGGAGATTTCACAGGGATTTATTTCCTATTTATTGCAGGATAAATCACCGGATTGTGATAATTCCTCAACTTGAAACTGTGATATCCGTAATAGAACATTAGAATGGATGTATATGAGAAACAAGTTTATGATGATCTGAAGATGTGGAAAAAATCCATTCATGAAGATCCCTCCATATTCGGAACCATGGCTAAATCCGTACAGACAGGTATAAATAATATTATCCCTGAACGGGTTCATAAAATCATGACAGATGCGATAAGGCAAATGACCAAGTCAGTTATATTTGGCGCCTACCTTACCACTCAGAAAAGATCTAAAACCGGATTATTGCCAGAAATTGAGGATAAAGTAAAGAAAAAGGTTGAAATATATAGTAAAACTGCAGCTGCTGAAGGCGGTATTACGGGATATGGGGGTATCCTGATGGGTTTGGCCGACCTGCCTTTATGGCTAAGTATTAAAATCAAAATGCTCTTTGAAATTGCCAGTCTGTATGGACATGATCTTTCCAATTACAAGGAACGCATTTATATCCTGCATATCTTTCAACTTACTTTCTCCAGGCATCAGCAGCAAAAACAGATTTTCAGCCTGATCAAAAACTGGGATAAAGAGCAAGAGAAACTTCCGGAAGACATCAATGAGTTCGATTGGCGATCCTTCCAGATAGAGTACCGCGATTATCTGGATTTAGCAAAACTCATGCAGTTGATCCCGGGTTTTGGTGCCATCGTAGGGATTTATATTAATCACAAATTGACCCGCAGGCTGGGTCATTTTGCCATGAATGCCTATCGTATGAGATGGCTGCAGAACAACTGAGAATTCTTTGCAGATTTCAACTCCTTTGCCTATATTTCAGATTACTTTAAACTAAAATCAGTCTACATTTCACATTATTCACGCTTCGATATGAAAAATTTTAAACCTTATATTCTCCTGCCCATCTTTCTGTGTCAAATTATTCCTGCCTTTGGTCAGTCCAATGAATCCAATTATAGAGGTTCATGGGAATCGGAGAATGCTGTTATCATATTTTCCGGAGATTATTTTTCATATGCTGAATTCAATACTGACTCAAAAACTTTTAAAGGCACTTACGGGGGCAAATGGTCCTATGAAAATGGTTCTTTTGCCCTGTTTCTGGAGTATAACACCTATGAGAAGGCACTGGCCGGACAGAAGGTAAACAAAAATCTAAAATACGATAAAAGTAAATTATTCATTGATGACATAGAATTCAAGAGATTAGATAATGGTCAGCCAGGCAAACTGGAAGGCGCGTGGTTATTTTCAGGACGTAAGCGTGATGGTGAAATTCAAACGAGGGATACGGACCAACCACGTAAAACAATGAAAATATTATCCGGGACCCGGTTTCGATGGATAGCCTACAATGTGGAAACCGGAGCATTTTCAGGAACAGGAGGAGGCACCTACACCACGGAAAATGGTCACTATACCGAACATATTGATTTCTTTTCAAGGGATAATTCCCGCGTGGGTGCTTCACTGACCTTTAACTATGAAGTAATTGATGGTATTTGGAACCATTCCGGGCTTAACAGCCGTGGAGAACCCCTCTATGAATTCTGGAGTTTGAGAGAATAATCCATCCAACCAGGATTAATTAATTTTGTTTATTTTTGAAGATTGAATAATCTGATTGGATCTGTTTTAGTCCAGATTATAAACATTAACGATATATCCCGGTTTTATCAAACAAAAAATGAATCATCAGAATAAAGACCATGGATACGCAATTGCCCTTGCCTGGCCGGAGACTTATTGCAAGCAGGCAGGTGCCTGGTACGACAACTTGATGCACTTCATTGGTATAAGTACTAATTTTCACTATAAAGTCGGTCATGCCGCAGTGATCCTTGTTGATGGTAAAAACGGGGATTGTCACTATTTCGATTTTGGTAGGTATCATGCACCCTATGGTCATGGAAGGGTAAGAAATAAAATAACAGACCGTGACCTTACAATTCACTCTAAGGCAATTATATCTCCGGCTGGAAAAGTCAACAATCTTCATGAGATATTATCTGAAGTATACCATAATCCATCTTGTCATGGAACAGGTCCTGTTCACGCAGCTCTGACGAAAATCAGATTCGACCTGGCGTACAATTTCGCCCTTAAAATGCAAAAAGACAATCCATGGAAATATGGGCCGTTTATATGGAACGGTACGAACTGTTCAAGATTTGTGCGTTCAATTATTTTATCAGGCAAACCAGTATTAAAGCAAATCCTCAAGCTAAAACTTCCACTGACATTAAGTCCTGCACCACTTGGGATAGTCAAAACACTCGGGGGAAAAACTGTTTTTAAACTTGAGCAAAATATTTCATCATACAATACTTCGGAACTTAAATCCCCAACCATATTCAAGATAGATCTTAGAAAAACACTTCAAATACCAGTAACACCAACCTCGCTCCCGTCTGAGGCTCAATGGCTTGCCGGTGAAGGAGCCGGTTCCTGGTTTCATATTGAACAGGCAGGAACAAGATTCAGGATTACCCGGTATAATGAACAAGGAGATATTGAATGTGCTGGCTTCTTTATAAGACTGGGTAAGTTTAACCTTACTTTAACAAAGCCATTCAAGTTCATCCATCTTAGCCACTGCGATCAGGTGACACTTATGCAATATGGAGAAACGATCACCCTGAAACGATTTGAAATCAATAATATCAAACAGAAATATGACCCTGACTCCAATATGCTCACTCAAAGAGCTTCATGACCGAAAACCATTTCATGCGCAGGTGGATAACCTTGACCTGGTCGTTATAAAATATGATAATAATGTATCTGTTCTATATGGAAGGTGCCTGCACAGGGGGGCCTTACTTTCTGACGGATATATTGAAAGGGAAAACCTGATTTGCGGATTGCATAACTGGGATTACCGGTATGATACTGGAATTTCAGCCTATAATAATGAAGAAAGGCTGTACAAATTTAAATCGTATATCAAAGAGGGTGAGGTATTTGTGGATTCGACTGAGATCAATGATTATCTGCAAAAATTCCCCCAGCCTTTTGATCGTAAGGCATATTTAGGTGATTTTGCTGATACCCACCCCGAAGACACGGAGCCTTATACATCATATATTCAATCCCTTGCTAAAAATGGTCTGAACGAATTCGGATCACATGGGCCTTCAGAGGCGATGGGGGTTGATCGGAATACGCTGCCAAAATGGGAGCAGATCCAATTCCTTCCTGCCCAGTTGTCAAAAAGACCATTCCTGGACGATGCTGAAGTAAATTCTACTACTGTTATAGGTCCAAAAGCAAAAAAGCCTGTGAAATTGTCAATGCCTGTATTTGTTTCAGACATGAGCTTCGGGGCGCTTTCCAGGGAGGCAAAGATCGCCTTATCAAAAGGTGCAGAATTGGCCGGCACCGGGATTTGTAGTGGCGAAGGAGGTATGTTGCCGGATGAACAGGAAGCAAACTCAAATTATTTTTATGAACTGGCTTCTGGAAAATTCGGTTTTTCCTGGGACAAGGTAAAAAAGGCCCAGGCATTTCACTTCAAAGGCGGACAAGGTGCTAAAACTGGGACCGGAGGGCATTTGCCTGGCAATAAAGTAACAAAGGAAATTGCAGAGGTAAGAGGCCTGCGGGAAGGAGACACAGCCATATCCCCCGCTGCCTTTCCGGATCTAAATTCTGTAGATGATTTCAGGGCATTTGGAGAGGAGGTGCGCAGACAAACCGGAGGGATCCCTATAGGATTCAAAATTGCAGCCAGTCATATTGAAGCAGATATTGATTTTGCTGTGAAAGCCGGAGCTGACTATATCATTCTCGATGGAAGAGGCGGTGGTACGGGTTCCGCACCTACGATCCTGAGAAACAATATTAATGTTCCGACAATACCTGCCCTGGCAAGGGCCAGGAGATACCTGGATTCCATTGATGCAAATGACATTTCCCTCATCATAACCGGTGGCCTGAGAGTCCCTGAAGATTTTGCCAAGGCAATGATGCTTGGTGCAGACTCCATTGCTGTTTCCAACGCAGCGCTCCAGGCTATCGGGTGTCTTGGGATGCGCGCTTGCAATACAAACAACTGTCCGGTAGGAATAGCGACTCAAAAGGAAAAACTGCGAAACAGGTTAATCATTAACTCCTCGGCTACACAACTGAAAAATTTTCTGGAGGCAAGCAACACATTGATGAAAGTAATAGCCCGGGCATGCGGATATGATGACTTCAGGTATTTTAATATGAAGGATCTGACAACATTCAGTTTTGATATGCACCGGCTTACCGGGATCCCATATGCTGGAAACGCTTAACCCAGTTATAAAGTAAATGAAATATTATACTAAAACAGATCAACATATTCATCAGTTAAGCCAGCTATTAGCGAAAATGGGCAGATCCCTGGTGCCCGCAAAGGAGGACGACAGTCATACCAATCTTTATTGGGATCCGATAAAAAAACAGCTATTGGGCAGGTGGATCTCTTCTCCCGGAGGATTATTATTGCCAGCATTGAATCTGAAACAAACAGAATTCCAATGGCTTGATAAACAAATGGAAGTTGCTGGCAAAATTTCGCTGGTTGGTAAAAATTATTGTGAGGCAGAAGATCTGGTTGACGTGATTTCAAATGATGTTGGAATAGAAAAAAAATCCCTGATGGCACCCCTCCATTTTGAGATCCCGGATTATCCTTTCAAAAGCGCAGCGATCAATAAACTTGAAGAACCGGAATTGTCGGAATGGTCATACTACAGAACTCTTGCCAACCATATTTTGAACGACCTGGGGACTACGGTGCAGAGGGGCATTGAAGTCAGGATCTGGCCCCATCATTTTGATACCGGCATATATTTCCAGCGGAGCGGTGAAATTGGGATTGGATGTGGCCTGGCCATGGAGGACGATATGGCAGGAGCCCCCTACTTTTATATATCAGCATATGCAGGGAATGATCACTTCGATTATTCTGATGCAACCACTTTGGTTTATGGAAAATGGATCAAAGAAGGACCTTGGGAAGGAGGAATCCTGCCTTTAAACCAATTGGAAACGGATAATGCCATTCAGCAACTTCAGATTTTCTATAATCAAGCCTTATCTTACCTTATTAATTGGTAATACAGCAATGATCTGTGACCAACCATATAATATCCTGAAGCCCATAAGAAAGGGGATATACAGATAAATCTTTCTGCTTATCCTTACGGGACTGATTTTTTAACCTGCTTGCATTTTTATTGGAAGTCTTATGTTCTATATTTAAATTGAGCGCGAAAGTCAATAATTATTAATTTTTAAACTCAGTATATAAAATATAATTTTTTGCTATGAAGAAATTAGCACTCCTCTTTCTAACATTATGTTTGTTCTCATGTCAGTCAGATACTGAAAAAACCTCCGATAAATTCCAGGTAAAAAGGGGGACTAATGTTGCCCACTGGTTGTCGCAAAGCAATCGCCGTGGAACTGAAAGAGAACAGTTTTTTGTTAAAAGCGATGTTCAAAACATAGCCAGTATGGGATTTGATCACATCCGGTTACCCATTGATGAAGTTCAGATGTGGGATGAGAACGGGGACCGTCATGAAGATGCCTTTCAATTGATGATCAATTGCATAAACTGGTGTCAGGAATATAATTTAAAGGTTGTTGTAGATGTCCATATTATTCGATCACATTATTTCCTGGCAGCAGAAAAACCACTCTGGACTGTCCCGGCAGAACAGGAAAAGTTTTATAACTTATGGCGGGATCTTTCAAGCGCCCTGAACCAATTCCCAAATAGTCATGTAGCCTACGAACTCATGAATGAAGCCGTAGCAGATGACCCGGATCCGGATAATTCCGGGAAATCCTGAAGCTCACTGGTCATCGTTAGCGGCAGACTACAAAACGCGCCTGCAGTCCTGCTTTTTCTAAGAAATCTAATGCGTTAGCTTCAAAATTTTCCTGAGTACTT
>CBDUCT010000194.1:0-7222 GCA_965365715.1 uncultured Cyclobacteriaceae bacterium
AACATCAAATGTACACGATCTGTTTACTCTTGGTGAAGCTTATGATATGCCATCCAGGTCTGTGGATGCAATGAATGTTGAAGAAGTACATCATGCCATAGCTCAAGCTGCTGAAAGGGCCCGGAAAGATGATGGACCTACATTGCTGGAATTAAGAACCTACAGATATAAAGGACACTCAATGTCAGATCCGGCCAAATACCGGACCAAGGAGGAATTGGAAGCTTATAAAAAGCGGGACCCGATAGAACAGGTGAAGGATAGCATACTTAAAAATAAATTCGCCTCAGAAGAAGATCTGGAAAAGATCAATAAAGATATAAAAGACCAGGTTGCAGAATCCGTTAAGTTTTCCGAGGAATCTTCTTTCCCGTCTACTGATGAATTATACAAGGATGTTTATGTGCAGGAGGATTATCCATTCGTAGTGGATTAATTTTTTGATAATTCACTTTTTAAATTAAAAATAGTACTTTTGCACCCTAAAAAATGAAAAATGGCACAGACGAAATACAGGAAGAAGAAGGATATAAAAAAGGGTAATGAACTACTGGAAAGTCCTGAAGCTTTGGCAGAAAGGCTATCAAAAACAGAACAGTATCTTGAAAAAAACAAAAAAGTAGTTCTTATTGCCCTGGGTTCCATAGCCCTGGTTATATCTGCTTTCTTTCTTGGCCGCTATTATTTAACCAATCAAGACAATCAGGCCCAGGTGGATATGTTTCAAGCCGTTTATTATTTCGAATCGGATAGTCTTGATCTGGCTTTAAATGGTGATGGGAATAATTACGGATTTCTTGATATTATTGATAATTATGGTTTTACAAAGACTGCTAATCTTGCCCATTACTATACTGGTGCCTCTTACCTGAAGAAGGGAGAATTTGAAAATGCAATTGAATACCTTTCGGAATTTTCAGAAGAAGATATTGTGGTTCAGGCCAGAGCTTATGCGCTGATCGGTGATGCCTATATGGAACTGAATGATTATCGTACCGCTTCAGAATTTTACAGTAGAGCAGCTGAATATAAACCCAATGAATTTTTAAGTCCTTTGTATTTGGTAAAAGCGGCCACAGCCTATGAAAAACTCATGGAGTATGAATCTGCAAGTGATTGCTTCGAAATAATCATTAAGGAGTATCCGGAATCAAGTGAATTTCAGAACGCAAGAAAACATAAAGCACGACTTGATGGATTAGCATCAAAGTAATGTTCCTGAAAATATAATATAAGGGATAATGCTTAGATGCTTTATCCCTTTTTTTATCTAATATGTATCTATATGGCAATAAAAGAAAAAAACCTCAGCGCTAAAACTGTAGATAATAAGGCGGATATATCTTCAAAACGGATCGCCATATTAATTTCAGAATGGAATGAAGAGATAACGGATTCCCTATACGAAGGGGCTTTTAATACCCTGGTCCAAAATGGGATCCAAAAACAGAATATCATCAAGACCTATGTGCCCGGAAGTTTTGAATTAAGCCTCGGCGCCCAAAAAATGGCTCAAAAAGAAGATATTGATGCTGTTATTTGTCTGGGATGTGTCATACAGGGGGAAACAAGGCATTTCGAATTTATATGTCAGTCAGTGGCCCAGGGATTAAAAGATGTTGCGCTAAAATATGATAAACCGGTAATTTTTGGTGTGCTGACAACGGATACTTTTCAACAGGCTCTTGACAGGGCCGGGGGGAAATATGGTAATAAAGGAGATGAGGCCGCAATCACCGCAATAAAAATGATAAACCTCTAATTAGATATTACTGAGATGAAAACATTAAAGTTTGGAGGAACCTCCGTTGGGAAACCTGAAAGAATGCAGCATATAGCCAGGTTAATATCCCAGGATCCCGATCCCAAAATTGTCGTACTTTCTGCCCTATCCGGAACCACAAATGCACTGGTTGAAATTGGGGATAATTTATTGGAAAAAAAGGTAGAAAAGGCCGGGAAGCTGATACAGGACTTGCATGACCATTACATGTCATTTATTGATCATTTATATTCAAAGGAAAAGTCTAAGGAATCGGCAATAAAATCCATCAATGAACACTTTGATTTTATGAACGGCCTTCTTGCCGCGTTTTTCAATAAGAGGTTGAATAATGAACTCCTGGCCCAGGGTGAACTGATGTCAACAAAAATATTTTCCTTATACCTTGAAGAACGGGAAATACATTCAAAATTGATCAACGCATTGGATTTTATGTATATTGATGAAGATAAAGAACCTGATATAAAATTTATAAATGATAAATTATCCGGCATCCTGGATCAGAATAAGAGTATAGGGATATTTGTTACTCAGGGGTATATATGCCGGAACCACGAAGGGGAAATAGACAATCTGCAACGTGGCGGCAGCGATTACACAGCTACCTTGATCGGTGCTGCAACTAATGCTCCTGAAGTCCAGATATGGACCGATATAGACGGGATGCACAATAACGATCCCAGGATAGTAGAAAAGACATATGCAATATCCAATCTTTCATTTAATGAGGCCTCAGAGCTGGCTTACTTTGGCGCCAAGATACTGCATCCCAGTTCTATCTGGCCGGCACAGAAATACAATGTTCCGGTACGGTTGAAAAATACCATGGAACCGGACGCGTACGGAACTTTTATAAGTGATATTGAGGAGGAGAAAAAAATTAAGGCGGTTGCAGCAAAAGACGGGATCACCGCAATAAAAATTAAATCCAGCCGGATGTTGATGGCATATGGTTTCCTCAGAAAAATTTTTCAGATCTTTGAGAATTATCGCACGCCTATCGATATGATATCAACTTCCGAAGTGGCCGTATCCCTGACCATCGATGATCCTTCCAATTTAAAATCAATAATGGAGGAGCTGAAGGATTTTGGGGACATAGTAGTAGATGACCACCAGACTATTATTTGCATTGTAGGTAATAAAATAGTTGAAAAGGAGGAAATTCTTCAAAAGGTTTTCAGGGCTATGGAAAATGTACCAGTTCGAATGATCTCGTATGGTGGCAGCCGGTATAATATATCAATTCTGGTTGATACTAAATTCAAAAATGAAACACTTAGGGAATTGAATAAACACATATTCAATATATAATTCCAGAACAGAACCCTGAATTTCTTTTAAATATTTAAAACAATCAGGGCCTGTTTTATTGTTGTTTAATAATCGAATGACTGGTAATCGAAGGTCTTTAAACTTTTATTAGATTATGAACACATTATTTGATTTTAAATTCAATGATATTAGAGGAAAGGAAGTTTCTTTAAAGGATTATAGTGGTTATGTGATCCTCATAGTAAATACCGCAAGCGAATGTGGCTTAACACCACAATTTGATGGATTGGAAAAACTCTATGAAAAGTTTCAAGAAAAGAAATTTATAATTATTGGTTTTCCCTGTAATCAGTTTCAGAACCAGGACCCGGGGAGTAATCAAAAGATTGAGGAATTTTGCAGAACTACTTATGGAGTAAGTTTTTTGATGGCTGAAAAAATAGATGTGAATGGTCCAAATGCACATCCATTATTTGAATTTTTAAAATCAAGTGCACCCGGACTCTTTGGATCGAAAAGAATTAAATGGAATTTTACCAAGTTCTTGATCGATCGTAATGGGGTAGTTAAAAAAAGATTTGCACCTCAAGTAAAACCATCGAAAATATCTTCATATATTGAGAAATTGATATAATATTTTTAACCATTAGTATGAATGAATTTTACGGCTAGCAAAAACAGATATAATGAAATGGTATACAGAAGGTGTGGGTCAAGTGGAATTAAACTACCTGCTATTTCATTAGGGCTATGGCATAATTTTGGGGATGTTGATGATTTTAATACTGCCAGGGAGATCCTGCTGAGCGCCTTCGATGAAGGGGTAACACATTTTGACCTGGCTAATAATTACGGCCCCTCACCTGGTTCGGCGGAAATAAATTTCGGTAAAGTAATCACTAAGGAACTATCAAGTTACCGTGATGAAATTATTATTTCCACTAAAGCCGGCTATTACATGTGGCCCGGACCATACGGTGAGTGGGGATCCAAAAAATACCTGATTGCCAGTCTTGATCAAAGTCTGAAAAGAATGGGATTGGAATATGTGGATATTTTTTATTCCCACAGGCCTGATCCGGATACACCATTTGAGGAAACAATGGCTGCACTTGATCAGATTATCAGGCAGGGAAAAGCCTTATACATCGGGCTTTCAAATTATGATCCTCAGCAAACTTCAGAGGCTGTTGAATTACTGGAATCGCTGGGATCACAGTGCTTAATACATCAACCTAAATATTCCATGATGGTAAGGGAGCCTGAAAATGGGCTAATAGATGTATTGGAACAGAAAGGAATAGGCTGTATTCCGTTCTCACCACTGGCTCAGGGATTACTAACGAATAAATATCTTAAAGGAATACCCAGTAATTCAAGAGCGGAAAAATCTCATGGATTTTTGCAGAAATCAACTATTACTCCTGAATTGGTGCACAAACTGGTTAAACTGGATAGTATAGCGCAAAAGAGAGGTCAATCCTTAGCCCAAATGTCCCTTTCCTGGGTACTCCGGGATCCTAGGATCACTTCTGCCCTGATCGGGGCCAGCTCAGTTTCACAATTGAAGAATAGCCTGGCATGTTTGGATAACCTCGGATTTTCGAAGGGAGAGTTGAATGAGATCGATGCGCTTATGCCAGCGTGATATAAAGTTTCACTAAAGAGGTTCCATATGGATGGTGGCTTCAATATTCATTTGTAGCCGGATCTGATCTTCAATGTAATTGGCAATATCATGTGCTTTTTTGAGGGTCATGTCAGGTGGTAGTTTAATATGGCAGGTCAGTTCCTTGTGGTCGCCATAGATATGCATATGGACGTGATGTAAGTGTACCTCCCGATCCAATACAGAGTCGACGAGTTCCCGTATTTCCTTAATTGTTTTTTCATCGGCAGATTTTCCTATTATTTCTCCCAATGAGGTTTTTATAATATCATAGCTGGCATATAGTATTAAGGCTGATACTATCAGTCCCAGAACGCCATCCATCCACCAGAAACTCGCCCCGAAAAATATTCCAAAAAGAATAATAACTGAGGATAATGCATCACTGCGATGATGCCAGCCGTCTGCCCTGAGACTTGGTGAATTATTTTTCCTACCGGCATAAAAGGATATCTGAGCAAGTCCTTCTTTTGCAAGGATTGAAATTATAGTGATTGCCTTCGCCCAAAATCCGAATACTACAGATTCCCTATCTATCAATCGGTCAATAGATTCTCTGAAAAAATTGACCCCGATCAGAGCCAGAACAATACCAATTAATAGTGTAGATGCAAGTTCAGCACGGCCATGCCCATAGGGGTGTTCTTTGTCAGGCGGTTTCTTTGATGCCCTGAGTCCAATTAAAACGGCAACTGATGAAAGAGAATCTGAAAGGGTATGCCAGGCATCTGCAATCAGGCCAACAGAGCCTGTCATTATTCCAACCCAATATTTAAATCCGAATAATACACCATTGGTGAATATAGAAATCCAACCGACTTGCTCAGAAGCAATGTTTACCGTATTTTTTCTTTCTTTCGAAATGGGATCAGACTTTAATTTTTGTGATACGCAAATACCTGTCGAATAAAGATAAATAATCATTTATTATTTCTGAATTCTATTATCCAGGTTTTATCATTTCATTTAATAATTTATATTGTTATATTTTATATCAATTATAAATCCAATGTACGATTCAGGACTTAAAGTTGCCTTTATTACAGGTGCTACCGGGGCTATTGGTGAAGCTATTGCCAGAAATATTGCCAAAGATCAAAATTATTATACAGTTCTTATTGTACGGGATGAAAAAAAGGCAAAGGCAGTCGCAGAAAGGATCAGAAATTCTACCGGGAATCAGAATGTGATGTATAAGATCGTGGATCTTTCCAGCAGGGAAGAGATTTTCCGGTTAGCAAAGGAATGGGAAAATCCACTCCATGTACTGGTTAATAATGCAGCTACCTCACCAAGGTCACGCCAGGTCAACAAAGATGGAATAGAATTACAGCTTGCGACTAATGTTTTAGGATATTTCTGGATGATACAGGCTTTTTCCGGACAATTGATCAAGTCGGCTCCCTCAAGAATTGTAAACGTTGCCAGCTATTGGGCAGGCGGGCTGAATATGGCTGATCTGGAGTTCAAGAAACGGCATTACAATAATGACGAAGCCTACAGGCAATCGAAGCAGGCAAACCGTATGCTTACTGCAGCCTTTGCGGATAAATTTGCCGGTCAAAAGGTAACAGTTGTCTCTTGTCATCCCGGTGATGTGAATTCAAAACTGAGTAATGATCTAGGGTTCGGTGGTCATGAAAGTCCTGATCAGGGAGCCAGTACTCCGGTATGGTTATCTACACTTCCCCATGAGGAATTAGAATCGGGTAAATATTATGCCCACCACCGGATAGAATCATGCCGTTTCAGTCAGAATAAAAAAGAGGTTGAAAAGCTCTATGAAATTTGTAATTCCTATACCTGAATTTAATATTAAACAGAAAATCTATGCCATCTGAAAAGGGAATTTTTTTATATGGTGAGGATCGATTAACCCCTTTAAAGGCTTTACAATTAAGCCAGGGAATATTAACTGGCGAATTATCAGAAGATGTTATTCAAAAAATACATAAAAGCTATGAACATGTCGCGGCTATAGTTCAGGAGGGAAAAGTTGTATATGGAATTAACACAGGCTTCGGCTCATTATGTCATACCATTATCTCAAAGGCAGACACACAGAAATTACAGGACAACCTTATTAGGAGCCATAGTGTCGGAGTTGGCGATCCAGTACCGCTCTCGATTACACGGCTTATGCTCATACTGAAGATCCACTCACTTTCATTAGGATTTTCAGGTATATCATTAAATGTGATCCAGAGAATGATGTGGCTGTTGGAAAAAAACTTTATTCCATATGTTCCCAACAAAGGATCATTAGGCGCTTCCGGCGATCTGGCTCCACTTGCGCATTTGTTTTTGCCATTGATCGGATTGGGAAAGGTCTTTTACAAGGGAAAATATGTTGATACTCAAATTGTATATCAGGATGAAAAATTAGACCCTCTTTCCCTCGGGGCCAAGGAAGGATTGGCATTAATAAATGGAACCCAATTGATGGGGGCTGACACGGTGGAAATTTTGGACAGGTGCTTCATTTGTCTTGAAGC
>CBDUCT010000195.1:0-7198 GCA_965365715.1 uncultured Cyclobacteriaceae bacterium
CAATCAATCAACAATTGGGTTGTATTTTCACCTCAAATATCAGATATTGTTTTTGAATTTATATTCAGATACTGCCGCTACAATTTTACTAAAATTTTATATTCGCAAAATGAGCAATCAGAGAAGATCCCCATTTATAATTATAGCCGCAATCATCATAGTAATTGCAGGACTGATGCAGGCCCAGACTATAGTTATACCCATCCTGTTGTCGTTATTTATCAGTATAGTATGCACCCAACCCATTCTATGGCTTAATAAAAGGAAAGTCCCCTTTACGGTGGCAGTTTTTATCGTGTTGATAGGAATATTATTAATATTTACATTGATAGGCAGCTTAATTGGCGAATCTCTGTCAGCATTTGCAAAAGATGCCCCTAAATATGAAGATAGTCTTAAAACAATCTTTAATGATATAATGGTTCAACTTAACCAGCGTGGGATACAAATAAAATCAGATCAATTCCTTCAGGTACTTGATCCCAAAAAGATCATAAACTTTTCAGCGAATATGGTAGGGCAACTTGGCGGGATAATGTCAAATTCCTTCCTGATCATGTTGATCACGATATTTATCCTTCTGGAAATAAATGGATTTGCATTAAAGGTTAAGGTAATAGAGTCAAAACATGGAAATTCACTTAAATACTTTAATAAGATCGGAGATAGCATAAGGAATTATCTCAGTATTAAAACCATTGTAAGTCTCTTAACCGGAATACTCATTGCGATTTATCTGTACATTATCGGTGTGGATTATGCGATATTATGGGGCACTATCGCTTTCATGCTGAATTATATTCCCAACATAGGTTCCATTATAGCGGCAGTACCGACGATGCTTCTGGCCCTTGTTCAATTAGGGATTGGTGGTATGATCTGGACAGGTGTTGGCTACCTGGTTGTAAACCTGGTCGTTGGGAACATCGTGGAGCCAAAAGTCATGGGCAAGGGTCTGGGACTTTCGACCCTGGTTGTTTTTCTTTCTCTTGTTTTCTGGGGTTATATTTTCGGCTCTGTTGGCATGTTCCTTTCCGTTCCTTTAACCATGACAATAAAAATCATCCTTGAATCCGATCAAAAGACAGGTTGGATGGCTGTATTGCTGGGCACTGAAGAAGAGACAAAAAGAATCCTGGATGAATCCTGATATTGAATTATAATGATGCCATCTCAAAGATATATTTTCAGGACCTTGGTCCAGGATTCATTTGTAAAAGAGTGTAGGAAAATTTGAAAATGATATATTACTGTATGGCATATTTAAAAATTGACCCGGAACATTATATTGGGAGTAAAACTTAGAGCATATTGCTGAACTTCATTAATATCAGAACCTGAATCCATCTGATAAAAGATATTTAAGGTATTCTGCCTATTTATAAGATTCCATACCGATGCCCCCAACTCTGCGTTTACACTTTCACTTATTCTAATTTTATATTTTGCAGAAATATCTACTCGTAAATATTCATCTAACCTGGATGTATTCGGAGCATTATATAAAATATCATCTCCGGATGCACCCACTGGTTCAGTATATGGTTTCCCAGTCCGCCAGTTTAATCCGGCTGATAGCTGAAATTTTCTTGTATGGTAACTAGCACCACTCGAAACAATGTGCCTGACATCAATATTATTGGGGAACACAGAGGGCATAAACTCGGGGAAATTATATTCATTTTTAGCAAGGGAATAGCTTAGCCACAGATTGAAATCCTTGATTCTTTTATTAAACAGAAAATCCAAACCATAAATTTTATAATCGCCCGTACTGCGTATGAATTGAAATTGATTCTGAAAGCCCTGGCTTGATGATGTTATTCCTTCGACAAGCTTGATATAGCCTTCTACACTGATCAGTGTCCCTGATTTCTGAAAATGAATACCTGTTGATACCTGCTTACTCTTCATAATCGGAATATCCTCATTATTGGCAAGAATCCATCTTCTCTTTTCCACACCCAGAAAATCATTCTGATATTCTATGATTTGAGCAGCGGTCTGGCTCTTGAATTCACCCAGTACTTCCAGAGAAAAATATTTCAAGAACTTCTGGTTAAAAGCAATCCTTGGTTCAACAGTCCAATCATAAAATTTCTGAAAATAGTTAATTCTCAGGCCACCCCTTAAACTGGTATTTCCGGAATTCGAAATATAATTGGCTTCGGCGAAAAGACTATGGGTTAGTAGAACCCTTTTAATATATCTTCTGAAAAGTGGATTGTTGATATCGACAAGGTTGCCAATACCGGTTTCTACTAGCTGATATCCACCAAAAATATCCAGGTTCTCAGAAAAAAGGTACCTGGTGTCAAGCTTCAACCCTTTCTCCAGCACTCCATTTTCCTGGATCAATCGTTGGTCATTAAAAAGATCAAAATTAACTGCAGCCAATTCATAATCAGACAGATAGAGTTGAGCGTTCGTTCTAAATTTTTCATTCCATAATCGATTGTAAACCAGGCCGGCGGCCATACTGGTTTGCTCCAGTCCACTTGTTTTTGACTCATTTTCCCCTTCTATAACGGCACGCTCCTGGTATTCTATATCATTATAGATTCTCAGGAAACTCAGCTCCAATTTATCCTTACTGGTTATATTATAATTATAATTGATACTAAGATCATGGAATTCAAAATTCTCATCAGAATTTAAAAGGGAATCTGGGTTATCAGTAGGATTTAAAACTTCCGTATTTCTGAAAATCCTGTCAAAATAACTTTTATATGTGGGGGTTTCCACAAGATCCGCAATTGATCTCCTCGCGGAAATCTGAAGAGTGGATTTTTTAAACAAAGGTATACTTACATTGGCATCTGCATTGATCATATTAATTCCTGCACTTCCTGTAACTTTCTGTTTGACCTGACGATCTGTTTCAATGCTAAGTGTACTGGAAACCGCATCACCTAAGAAGGAACTGGATCCGTTTTTTGTAAGACTTACCCTGTTGGTAATATATGGGTTAAAGGCAGATATGAGCCCAAAAAAATGACCTGACTGGTACATTTTTATGCCGTTCCATAGCACCAGATTCTGATCATTGGTCCCGCCCCTTACATTTATATCTGACACTGTTTCATCGATGCTGATGATTCCCGGCAAGTATTGTATAGTATGTAAAACATCCGGATCGGTCAGCCCTGGCAGGATTTCAAGTATTTCCGCATCGATCGTGTATACTCCTTCAGCATCTTTTTCAATTCCTTGTGAAATGAAATTGGCTATGACCAGTTCTTTTAGTTTTATTCTTTGCTGATCTAAGTTTATGGTGTCACATCCATCTGAAGAAAATTGCAATACTGGTTTTATGAGATATTGATATCCTAAATATCGAAAAAGTACAGAATCCTGGCGACTTAATCCCGTAAGCCTGAATCCCCCGCTTTCATTGCTGACCGTGAATTTTGACGGCCCCTGAATGGTCGCCCCATGAATGATACGACCATCTTTACTATCGACCAGAATACCACATATGGTAATATTATTTGTATTAGCACGATTAATGGCTATGAACCGATTACTAAGTTGTTGAATATTTAAGCCGGTTTTATTTTTTAGATATTGAACTGCTTCAGGGAGACCAATACCAGCCGATGGAGGTATTAAAAATAAACCATCGATATCCTCATCCACAAAAGTAAATGATACTTCATATCTTTCTTCCAATTCGCCAAGAATGGATCTAAGTGATATTTCCCCATCTTCCTGAGCGGTAAGTGAAATATGGATCAAAAAGGGAATAATACTTAGAAGAATGTATTTATTTAACTTCACCAGTTAATATGATCTGTTGATCTTCAGTTATTTGATATGTAATATTTTGAGGGATGGTTATTGATTTTAAAGCAAGGATCATATCCTCGTGGGTAAATCTTCCTGTAAAAAGGACTTCCATATCCACATTATTCGCTACGATCTTTACATCATACTGTCTTTCAAATTCACTGGTTACCTGGTGAAATGGAACACTTCTAAAGGCACTCTCATCATTCAACCAGACGGGTTCCAACTCATTAGCGAAAATAGCCCTGGTTACTTCTCCATTTACCACTCTTATTGAATGGTTTGCTGGTAATTCATTATGATCAGTTCCTGTTTTGACGCTCACAAGACCTTCATAACATACCACCTCGAAGAAATCCTGGCGTTGTTTCACATTGAATTGGGTTCCTAAAACACTGACAATACCTGAAGAAGTCTCAACATCAAATTTTGATCCCTTTTTCACTTTAAAGAAAGCTTCACCTGTAAGTTCCAGGTTTCTGTTTTTGTCCCAGGTTCTTTTGTTGTACGTTATTTTTGATACTGAATTAAGGATAACAACAGATGAGTCCGGAAGCAGGACTTCTCTTGATTCGGCAATGCTGGTTTCAATTGTTGCAGGCAGGAAATATGAAATGATTAAATAACCGCCTACAACAATTGTTAACATAGCTGCTACTCTGAGTAATGTCTTTCGCCAATCTATCTTTATTTGTTTGCCTCTTTTACTTTTTTCCCTGTTTAACCGTTGCAGTTCTGCTTCTGTGTCATAGTCAGGAGCCTTAAACTGCTGGATCGAATCTGACAATTTCCTTAGTTCCCGGAAAGAATCCGTTTTTTCAAATCGGACTCGTTCTTCCTCAGTCAGGGTACCATTCAACCACTTGTCTATATATCGATCAGTATTCATTTTTTAGTGCATTTCAATAGTATAACAGTTTAATGATCATTTTTCCTACCATAGATTAAAATTAAATTTTACCTACCTGTTCTTTTAGTTTCCTGAGGGCGGTATATATTCGCTTTTCAACAGCTTTCCTTGAGATTCCCAGCATTTCAGCTATTTCCTGATGGCGTTTCCCTTCAATACGATTCAATAGAAAAGCCGTTCTTTGTTCTTCAGTCAAGTTCTCAATTCCAGTTTTCAATTTCTCCATGTATTCCTTTTCTTCCATAAGGTATTCAGGTGATTCAGCGTTATGGTCTTTAAGATCTTCCTTGCTGGAATAATTTAAAGCTGTTTTCTTCCTGGATAGCTCATTAAGCATCAGTCGGTTGGCCACAGTGAAAAGAAATGCCCTTGCTTTCCCGGGTATTATTTTGTGACAATTATCCCAAAGTTTTAAAAAAGCTTCCTGAACCAGGTCTTTCGGATTATTATATATACCATATTTATAATACAGAAAATCATGTAACTCCCTGGAATGAAGCCTGCAGATCTCATTAAACCTTTCTTCCTTACATATATTATCACCGGACATGGAAAATTGCTGATATACCGATATATAAGATCATTATTTTAAATGTAAACGTATTTATTTAACACACTATTTATAAATTTTTTTTATTTTTTTTTAGAGTCAGGGTAGGAATTTCAAGGGATGGTCTGTTTTATTATCGATTTTAAAACTAAAAAACTATTTGCACATGAAGACTAGCTTAAAATTATTTGCAATTATTTCAATGATCGGGCTGTTGTTTTTCTTCGGATGCCAGCAGGATGTAACTGAGATCATTGAGGCTCCTGCAGCAGAAGTTATCACACCTGATTCAAAGGTGGCAGAACTTGTTCAACGTACCGCGATGAGAGATGGATCCGAAGATAATATTATTGATAAATCCAGTTGTTCATCGATCGTATTACCGATAACGGTCGTAGTTAATGGATTGGAAATACGCCTTGATTCAAAGGAAGATTTTGTAACTGTCGAGAAGATTCTTGATCAATTCGAATGGGATGATGATATCATTGAAATTCTTTTCCCGATAACTGTTATTCTCGCTGATCATACCGAGCTTGTAATTAATGATGAGGACGACCTGGAAACACTCTGGGAATCCTGTGGTGAAAATGAAATTGATGATGATATTGAATGTATAGATTTCATTTATCCTTTCGACATCTCCATTTTTGACTCCGAAAACCAGCTTTCAGATGTAATCACCGTTGAAAATGATGAGCAATTACATCATTTCTTTAAAGAATTTGATGACGACGAGGTAGCCAGCATTCAGTTCCCTATAACTGTTGTCCTTTCAGATGGGACAGAATATGTTGTAAATGATCATGATGAACTGGAGAACCTGATAGATTCTGTAAAAGATGATTGTGATGAGGATGATGACAATGATTACAATGATGATGATGTTGACGACTCAGACTTGCGCCAGGTATTGGTAGATGGCCTCTGGGAAATCACAAAATTCATGGATGAAGAAGACGAGACAGCAATATTTAATGGATTCGTATTCGATTTTCTTGAAAATGGAATCGTGGAGGCTAGCAAAAATGGTCAGGGATATCGTGGTGAATGGACGACCTATGGAGATGATGGCACTTTGGAACTGGAACTGTTTTTTGGAGATGAATACCCTCTGGCAGAAATTGTTGATGATTGGGATATCATAGAATTTGATGGAAATATCATCAAGTTAAAAGACATAAGCGGAGGAGATGGTTCAGTTGAATACCTGACCTTTGAACGTCCTACCGACAATGGAGGAGGAGAAGAGCCTATCGTCTCATTATCCGATATCATAATCGAAGGAACCTGGATGGTAGCAAAATATAATGACTCAGGGGATGATGAAACATTGGATTTTAATGGATTCTCCTTTGTTTTCCAGGAAGAAGGCACTGTGGTAGCTACAAAAAATGATGATGTTGTAGAGGGAACCTGGTCAGTAAATACTGATAGTGGTCAAGAAAAATTCATTCTGGATTTTGGGGAAACACTTCCATTAAGTGAATTCAATGATGACTGGGATATTGAGGATGTATTGGTAAACCGTGTTGAGTTTCATAGCATAAGTGGTGGTGATGGCACCTTAGACGTTCTCGTTTTCGAAAAAGAAACAATGTAAACGTCAACAGTTTCAAAAAGAAAAATAATTATAAACAATAAAAAAACAGTATGATGAAAAATTTGAAAAACCTGATTCCAATATTATTAATTGTTATTGGATTGTTAGTGACCAGCTGCGGAGAGGATGTAGATCCTGCATTAGCGGATGTTCAACTGAAGATTAAAGCCACTTCGAATATTGGTGGATTTGACGCCGGGGCAAGGACTTTGGAAGATCATATTACATTCAACCAGGTTCTACTGGGTGTTACAGAGATTGAATTTGAATCGATCATTGATGACCATTCAGATGATCACAGTGGAAGTGATAGTAGTGGTGACGATGATGAATCAGATGATGGCAG